>DAHVEJ010000132.1 GCA_027313145.1 Phycisphaerales bacterium
CGAAACCGCGCCGCCATTGAATCTCGAAAGCGACATGAACGTAAAATAGAGTAGCGCTGTAGTACTAAAAGACCCTGCAGGGACGGGCGTGGCAAATTGTTTTAGCAATTGTCCAGCCGGTGGGTCCCTTAATTGGAATTTAGGCCTGTGGCTCGTGGAACAATTCAATCATCGGCCAAGCTGGCAGCTAATCACGGGCACTGCGGTGCCGCTCCGCCAGACAAAAAAGCAAGGAAACCGGGACAAATTGATAATTAGCAGGCCGGCAGCAGCGTAAGCTGATATTCACATCCGGAAATTTCGGTTATGGTACGTTCCGGTTCCGACTCTGGCTGCAACAAGCCGGATGGATTTACGGACTCAAACGGGATCAGTTAAATGAGTCGTACAAAGTATTTCTGCTATGCGGTCCATGTGCGTGAGGAGTTTTGTGATGCGTAGTCCACTGCTTAAACGAATCGGAGCGACGGGCATGATCCTGTCGCTGGTTGCGCTGTTGGTTACTGCGGGGAAACCGCTGTTGGCCGCCACGACGGATATGACCATCAACGTGGCAAAACCGGGCATTCATGTATCGCCCAATTTGTGGGGGATATTTTTTGAAGAAATTAATTACGCCGGGCAAGGTGGCCTGTATGCGCAGTTGGTGAAGAACGGCACGTTTAAATGGATTGACACGCAAAATCATCCGGCCGGCTGGACGTTGGCAACAAAGGGCCGGGGCCAGGCGAGCTTGTGGGTGGATTCCAATCATGCACTGAATAAGATTAATCCTCTAGCGGCGCGTGTAACCGTGTATTACACCACGCCGGTTGGAGCCGTTAAACTGGTCAACAGCGGTTATTGGGGGATGAACTTTAAAAAAGGGGAATCTTATAAGTTAAGTTTTTACGCGCGGAAAAGCGCCGGCATGGGGGACCGCGTTACCGCGGAACTATTGGGGGCCGACGGAACGGTTTTAGCGCGTAAAGTCATCAGTGGCATTTCGGGTAAATGGACAAATTTTCATGCCGTATTAAAAAGCGACGGAAGTGATCCGCAGGGAAAGTTGGCTTTTGTGCCTACGGGCCACGGCTCGCTGTATTTGAATATTGTCAATTTGTTTCCGGCGAAAACGTGGCGTGGATTACCGCTGCGGCCCCAATTAGCACGCATGTTAGCGGCATTGCATCCGTCGTTTATGCGGTTCCCCGGCGGCAATTATATTGAAGGAAATTCGCTGGCCGAGGGGTTCCTGTGGCAGAAGACCATTGGCCCCCTGGCGGATCGACCGGGACATTGGAATCCGTGGGGATATTGGGTCACCGACGGGTTGGGCTATCTGGAATTTCTTGAAATGTGTCAGGAAATGCACGCGAAACCACTGTTTGGTTTTAACTGTGGCATTTCGCTGGGGGCCAATGACGTTGTTCCCATGGATCAGATGGAGCCATGGGTAAAAAGCGCCATTGATTCGGTCAAATTTGCCGATGCGCCTGCGGATACCAAGTGGGGAGCATTACGCGCCAAGTACGGCCATCCAGCACCTTTTCATTTGAACCGCATTGAAATCGGCAATGAAGATTGGTGGAATCTCACCAACTATTACCCCCCCCGCTACAAGGTTATTTATGACGGCCTTTTAGCTCAGTTCCCTCACCTGAAAACCATTTACACGGGCCGCGCACATTTGAGCAAAGCGCCGATTTATATGGTGGACGATCATTATTACAATTCGCCGAGTTGGTTCTGGGCCAGCCGCCATTTATATGATCTTCGCAGCCGAACCGGCCCGAAAGTATTTGTGGGGGAATATGCTGTAACGCATAATTGCGGCACAGGCAACTTGCGGGCGGCATTGGCCGAAGCCGCATTCATGGGTGGTTTGGAACGCAATTCGGATATTGTCCGCATGGCGTCTTATGCGCCGCTGTTTGTTAATGTGCAGGGCAGCCAATGGCATCCGGATATGATCCGCTTCGATAGTTCGCGGGCCTGCGGCACGGTTTCATATTATGTTCAACAAATGTATTCAGATAATCGCCCGACGCGCATGCTGCCCATGCAAGTGACGCATCGGCCGGTGAATTCGGTTAAGGCGGCAACAGCCGGCGTTGGTATTGGCTTGGGTGCATGGAATACGCAGTCAGAATTCCGGAATATTTCGGTTACCGCCGGAGGAAAAACGCTTTACCGATCGAACTTCACCAACGGCAGTGCCGACTGGAAGTCGGTTGCAGGCCAATGGTCCGCCCAAAATGGTGTCTATCAACAGACCGGCACTGGTACCAATCTGATGGCTGTCTTGCAGAATCATCAATTCCCCGCCAATTACACGCTGAATGTTCAAGCGAGAAAGCTTGGTGGAGCGGAAGGATTTTTGATCGTGTTTAACGTGCAAGGGCTGCATCATTATGTTTGGTGGAATATCGGTGGCTGGGGTGATACTTCTACCGCCTTTGAACACACCAACGGCGCGCAACGCTCTGGTTTGGGTTGGCACAGCGGGTTCAAGGTACAACCGGGGCGATGGTACACGATTCGTCTGGTAGTCCATGGCGATCGTTTCACCGGTTACATCAACGGCAAACAAATTCAATCGGAAAGTCTGACGCACTCCGGTGTGCGTTTTAGCGCCATCGCCGGAATCAATGTGCCGCAAAAGACTGTGATTGTAAAAGTCATTAACGGCACTCATAGCGCGGTTTCTGCGATGATTAACCTGCATGGAGCGCCGGCTTTGGCGAATCGGGGCACAGCAATTACTCTGACCGCGGCCAGCGGTTCGGCGGTAAATTCGCTTAGCGATCCGCACCATGTTGTGCCCCATTCGGCACCGCTGAATATTACCGGCACAACGTTGCACTACACGTTCCCGGCCCGGTCGTTTGTAATTCTGCGAATTCCGGAGCAGTGAGCCGTCCAGTAATTCGGTAGCGCGAAATTCGCTGTTAAGCCGTCGTATGTTAAGCAAATTTGCCAGTCCGTGGCCGCCAGGTCGTGCAATAGCGACTGCGACGGGACAGAGTGCATTGTGTTATGAAGCCAAATTCCGCCTCTAACTCAACGCTGCCGCATTGAGCTGACCTTTTGGCGCGCGGCGGGTGAGTGCGGAATGCTACTGGGCGTCGGGTATGGGTGATGAGTCGGCGACGGCCAGAACCACGGCGTTGATGGACGCGGGCTGCATGGCTGCGGGAAGTTTGCGAAACGCGGCGGCGGCGGCATGAAGCGTAGCGCCGGTGGTGCAAACGTCATCCACAAGCCAGATATGCAATCCGGAAACGTCCACATTCTTCAATAGCACAAATGCGCCGCGCACATTATCGCGTCGAGCCGTGGCGCTTTGCATGGCGGTTTGCGCGCTGGTGGCATGTTGGCGCCGCAGCAAATCATCACAGGGCTTATCGAGAATTCCGGATAATTCCCAGCCCAGTTCAAAGGCCTGATTGAAGCCACGCCGCCACTGCCGGAACCAATGCAGGGGAACGGGGATAAATTGGTCAATTGGCCCGGCCGCCGCATGTTGCAGGGCCTCGGCCATCCATGGTGCCAGAATGGACGCCAAGGCCCAATGCCGGGAAAATTTCATGCTGTGAATCAAACGGCTTAGCGGCCCATTGAGTGTTCCGACGCGGATGATGCGATCCAGGCCAAGTTTGCGGTGCGGACAATTCCGACAACTTCCACGCGCGGCATAGGGCCCCAGCGTACTACCGCAGCATTGGCAATACGGCCAAAGCAATTGCTGACGAATCTGGCGCTGAATGTCGGGGCATAGCCCGTTATCAGAGGGGACAACACTTTGGCCGGTGACCCAGCAGGTAGGCGGAAAAATCGCCGCTAAGGGCTGCGGGCGGCGCATGACGTTGGCTAAATTGAACCGAGCATGGCTCATGGCTTTAATTCCTCAAGGAACTTCATGAACCCGGTCGCCAGGTTCGCTGCTTGCGCATCCGTCAGTGCGGCTTTCCGCCAGGTCAAGCATAAACTCAAACGGGAATGAAATGTCGTCAGGGCGAAGACAACGGGCAACAACGGCCCGACCGGGGAAATGCGGATGTAGTTTTGTACCGCGGTTCCGGTGCCCGTGCGTTGATCCATCCATGCCCCGGTAAGATTGACATTCGATACGCCCGCCAGGAGAGGACAATTCTTCTGAAAGAACAGCGCTTTATGGCGCGGCTGCTCATAAAGTTCAGAGAAGTATTTAACGACCGCCAATTCACCGAAAGCGGCTATTGCGCCACAGCGATTTTTGAATGCTGCCGTTTGTCGGGCGGCTTGCCCGATAAGTTCCGTCGGCGTATGAATTTCGGGCTTTTGAAATGTCGTAATGCATGAACTTAAAAACAGGCCGAATGTTTGATCCAAAGGCTCATCAGCCAAAGCGCGGATATCAACAATGGATCCGATGCTCACACAAGTGCGCCCGCCGGCCCACCAGCGACGACGCAGTTTATACCGGCTTTGCGCGGTAAGCTGTCCGATCACCATGGCGATGGCGGCCAGGAAAATATCGTTTAATCGGCACTGTCTGGCTTTAGCGTAGGAAAGAAGTTTATTGAGCGTTTCATCAGGCAGCACGTGCATGGAACAACCGGCAGAGAAATCCATAGGATCAGCTAGATCAAACCGCCACGATCGCCGATGTGTAAAATACCGGCGAGCGGCGTGGAGTGTTTTCATGGGTGCAGACAATGAGCCGCGCCGCCGTCGGAAGAAATTATCAAAGCGCTGATCATTGACACGCAATACGGGCAGACGCTCCACCGGCGAGCCGTCGTAAACGGTCAGAATCAAACGCATAAACTCACGGATACTCCAACTGTCGGCGATCCAATGATCGTAAATGGTCAGCAGCCAATATCCCCGACCTTCAGGAACGATACAAACCCGTAGCGGAACATCAGTCTTGGCAAATGGTGTGTTAAGTTCGCGGGCGGACACCACCGACAGAGGTTCGCGACAAACTTGCAGCATGACTGTTTGGCGATTGCTGAATATCGCGCACTGATCCTGAAATTGCGGCAATCCTAAGCCAATGGCGTTGACGACATCATCAATTGCGGCCTGCCAGCGTGGAATATCACAGGAATCGCCTAACTGCATAGCCTGCGCAGCGTTGTAGGGCCCCAGTGTGGTCCAACTCCGCATAAGCTGCTGAAAGATATTCAGCCGCATGGTCGAGCGAAGTTTACCCGGTGAATCCGCACCGGTGCTATCATGAATTTGTGATGTGTTATTCATGCAACACGCCTATGCCAAATCTCGTAATGGTGCCCTGAATACGCGCGGAATAAACCGCCCCGTACGAACACAGTAGGCGGCGTAGGGCGCGCCATGAATCTCTCGCAAATATTGTTCTTCGCGCAGGGCTTCCAAAGTAATAAGCGTAATATGAATCAGGGCGGTGGTCAGCATTAAAAGTGTCGGTACCGTTAAAAACGTGCACAGCATCAGGATAATGGACAGGGCGTAAATGGGATGCCGGACGATCCGGTAAGCACCAAGAATAATAAGTTCTGTTTTTTCACCGGGGTCAATACCAATGCGCCATGATCGACCCATCTGCCGCCAACAAACAAATGTGAGAATCAATGCCAGCAAGCCCACCAACGTCGCCACGACCCCAATCCACTGTGTTTGCGCGGTCATCGGCCAAAGCGCCCGCAGATACCACGCGGCGGCAAAACCTCGGAAAGCCGAAACCCAAGGTAGAATACACCAGGCGATAATGGCGGGAGTCCAAAGCAATCGCAGGCTGCGGCCGGTTTTTTCGCGCGGCAACACATTGGGATCCTTGCCGATCTTACGGCTGAGGCGAACGGCTTTTATGATCACCGTTCCCCAGTAAATAAGTACCCATAACCCTGAAGCAGCGGCTGACAGTCTTGGCAGCATCAACATCCGTTAACCTCCATAGGCCCCATCATAACGAAGTTCATGGAAAACGGGGATTACGCCATAAAGTCGTGGCTTTTACCGGGTAGTTGTGCCGCAGCTCCCATTGATGCAGGGCACGTAACACTACGCTTAGCATCAAAGTTTGTACGCCAGGGTTGGCACTGATATTGATATGGTCTATGCCGGCTTGATGAAACGGCACGGGCATAGTGCGGACATTCAGGTTGGTTATGTGCGTTGTACACGGATTAACCGCGTTCACGGGTACGCCGCGCAAAAAAGGCATCCAATCGGTTAGGGGATGACTTTTATAGATGACAAAGCACTGCCGGACGTTGACCGGGATGCGAGGCGGCGTCACCGGATCAAGCAGCAATAGAAGCATGACTTTATACCCATGCTGTCCCAGATATCGGGCCACGCGAATCTGGTCATCGGCACCATAGGAGTGACCGACGAGAATAAGCGGACCATGAATCAGGTGGCGATTTTCCGCGGCCAGCAAACGATGCTCAAACTGCATACGCGCTTCATCCGCCAAAGCCGCAGCGCGGATGATGTGCCGTCGATTCAGCGTCCGAGAGAACGTGTCCATACCCGTTGAAAAAATCCCTAAAAAACCGCGCATGCAGTACACATTCCCCGGATATCTATATGATTTTCCGGTACGCAAGGCCCCATGCGCTGCCAATGGATCCGCCGGCAATCCAGTCAAGTCCACGCACCCTGCCAAGGGCGACATCAGTGCCGCGGCTAAAAGGATGAATGCCATGCCGCGCAATCGCCGGCTAAGTATGGTATGCAGGTGAACGATACTCTGTAATCTTACCAGCCAAGGCGTTGACGTTGTCCGGCAAGAATTCGTCATGTAATTCCTATGCTGATACAGATTTGTAAGCATTTGCATACCACTGTACCGTTTGCGCAAGGCCCTCATCGAAGTATAATACCGGTTCGTAACCAATGATCTTTTGGGCCAGGGTAATATCCGCCAGAGAGTCCCGAACATCGCCGGGCCGGGGCGCAAGATATTCCGCCTGTACAGATTGGCCTAAATGCTTTACGATTTTCTCAAGCAGGTTGTTCAGGCTGATATTTTGTCCGCAGGCAATATTGATAACCTCGCCGGACAGGGGCGTGGCGCAAATTCCCGCCAGCATATTGGCGTGAACAACATTTGAAACGTGGCAAAAATCCCGCGTTTGCCCGCCATCGCCGTAAATTTGCGGCCGGCGCTTTTCCAGCACAGCCGTGATAAAAGCCGGAATCACCGCCGCGTAGGCGCTACGCGGATTTTGCCGGGGGCCGAACACATTAAAATAGCGCAGACAAATTGTCGCCAGACCATATACCTGCGCATACACGTCCGCGTATAATTCGCCGGCATATTTTCCCACGGCATACGGACTTTTGGGTGCGGCCTTCATTCCTTCATGCTTGGGCAGTGTGGGACTTTCGCCATACGCACTGCTGCTGGCGGAATAAACAACACGGCGAACTTTTTCCAATCTTGCGGCCTCCAGCACGTTCAGCGTTCCCCCAATGTTAACCATATTATAGCGTATCGGATCAGCCACGGATCCAGGAACACTTCCTAAAGCGGCCAGGTGAAACACAATTTCCACGCCCGAGGCGGCCTTGCGGCACTGCTGCAAATCCGTAATATCACCCAGGATAAAATCTATATCCGACGCGACTTCTGCCAAGTTCGCCTCTGAGCCGCCATTAAGATTATCCAATACCCGTACCTTCGCGCCGGCGGCTAATAAACCTCGAACCAGATGCGAGCCGATAAAGCCGGCACCACCCGTCACCAGCACTGTCATGTTTTTGTATGCGGAAAAATTCATGGTATCGTCATTCTCCATTTGTAACATCCTGTGCCCCCGCCCGTGTACATTGAGCGCATGGGCCTCGGGGCGCTAGTTTTACCAGAAAATCCCATGAACAGCGAGATATCTCCCCCGCGAAGCTTAAGAGGACGCATTATCGCGCGTGACGTGCGTCACGCTGAACATCCGTGCGGTTATGAATCCGTGCGATCCCAGGAAATTTCCAGCATTGACCCCGGTTTTAGACGCAGGGGGCTTTGAAAGCCGATAACCATGCGACCATCAACCACTTTCCCAGCAAACTGAACCGCGACGCCGCCACAGGTACACCTCAGACCCTTCGTTGGATCAGTGCCCTCCACCGGTGTGAGGCCAATTGTAAATTCAGATAACGCCAATTTCCCGGCCTGATGCACAATTCGATGGACGCGCCGTATTCCGGAATTCATGGCAAAATACTCACCCCACCCGGCGGCGGTGCAAAACAGCGATCGATGATCTGTTTCGGAAATCCGCGGCGTAAATCCCAACGACCGCCGCACGGCATTCCAACGGAAGCCCTGCAGGGCCAGCAGTACGGTCCAGACGCTTAATGGACGAAAATAATGTTCGCCACATTCCACATGATCCCACGGTGCCCGCTGGTGCACATACCGATTATAAACGTCCGTTGTTACGGTAACCGCAAGATCCGTCCGCCCCAGAAAAGCCAAGGATGAGGAAAACATATATTCAATTCCAGTCCATGGCCCGCTCCACTGCCCTTCACCTCCCGGCGTTCCGCCGTGGGGCCAGAATCCGTTGATGTAGGCGATTCCGTCATCAGGGTCGACATACGGCATTCCCGGGCGGGTCTTTTGGCGGCAATAGTGAAAAGCCGCCTCATTATGGAGTTTAACATGGTCACGCGGCAGAATATCTCCCAAATCGCAGAGATCCGCAAACCACTGTCCGACCGTTCCAGCCAATAAAATTCCGGTATTCTCGGTGCCGGCCTGGATATCGCGGGCCATCTGATAATAGTGACCATCCCACAATTCACGTTCAAAGCTCTTTTGGCCTTTTTCCAGCCAAAGAGTGTAATTGGCCTCGGTTGTGGTGTCGCCCAATATCCGCGCCATGCGAATGCCCGCCGCCAGCCCCGCCAACCAGATGCTCGAAACATAAGAAGTTGTTCCGTTCATGGGCCAGCCATCAAATGTGCTGTCCGGACCGTGATCGTCGGGAAGAAAATCTTTATCTTTATCAGTGCGTTGGTCATAGGCCATGGCCTTGGTAATTACGGGCCACATTTCACGCAGGTATCCATGGTCACCCGACCAGAGATAATCGCGATAGACCATCAGGGCAAACGCAGGCATAAGATCAATTTTGAACCATGCATCCGGATGCTCAAAGGTTCCCGGGAAAAAGTGCGGCATTTCACCATCGGGCTTTTGATGGCGGGCGCTAAGCCGCATGGAGGTCTTTTGCTGATGGGGAAAAAGAAGCGAAATAGGGTGAGATCCATAAAACGCCACATCCAGTGTCTGTAAACCACAACAGCCCATGCCTTCCCAAACCGCAAATGTGCCATCTTTGACCCACCACGTTTCCTTGTTTAGCGTGGTAAGCTGGGCGTTAATCGCATCCTTAACCTTGGGCGGCATACTGCCGGCATAGAGCGTATTTTGGAAAGCCGCCGTCTGGTTAAATAATTCCTCATGCCGATGAGCCACTTCGCGGACCACCTCCAGGGAGTTACGGAACCAGCGGTTGTAAATATGCCCCAGAAAATTAGCGTTGCTGGAATAGTCATACTGGTTGGGGAAATACCACGCCAGAATAAATGTCACCTTTTTTGTTTCACCGGGTAGCAAGTCGATGGTGAAGGCCAAGGCGGCGTTGCGCGTATTTTCTGGTCCTACATCTTGTTCCACCAAGGTGCCATGACTTTCAAAATTAGACCAAAACTTATCTGCATCGCGCCACTGAACGGCGGCATGCGCATCCGTGGAAAGAGCGGCCAAGGTCATATCCCCGCTCGAGGCGTCGAAGGAATTCACACCGTATCCCGGTGTGAAGGTGGCATGAGCGAGGTGGGCCAACAATCCGCCGTAAAACATAGGCATTTGCGTCCACTGAGCCGGCGGCCAACCGCCTCCGACGGAAGTTGCCCATACCGCCGTGCGGCCCGCGCCGCAATGCCCGATGACCAACAAAGGCGCGCCGGCATCGGTCTTCAGCAGTACCTCCCCGCCGGGTTTCACCGCAGCAAGCCGATTATAACCACCGAGGGTTTCCAATTGTGGATCCCCCAGAACAAAATCAGTCTTTTCGGCGACGACTATGGATGTCGATTGGTTGACGGTATCCACTGAATCGCAAAATTTGACAGGCAGTGCCTGTTCAATGGGTGTGCCGTTGAGGTGGCCCCAGCGTGTGCTGCTATTACCGTAGAAGGCATCCCACCCGCCGGTTACCAGCAAGCCCACACCTTTACGTACCGCGTCATGAATCATCGCCATATTGGCATGGCCAAGGGTGACACCGGCATGAGGAATTTCCCCTAGCCAGATCACATCATACTGCTTGAATAATTCATCGGCGGAGGCTACCGGCAGGATGACAGGTCCATCCTTAACCGTCACGCTGGTGTCAAACGTTACATTTTTTACGTTGGAGAGTACCTCCTTTACGCGTGCCGGCATGGATTCCAGTAGTACCAGTACCCGCACCGGTTTATTCATCGATGAGGGCCGCGCGTCGACGCGGCTTTCCATGTGAATGGCGGTCATCGCCGGGGTCCGCTCCAGGCGATTTTGCGTTCCAGTCCAGCCGTTGCTCAGTGCGACGCCATTGCGGATGCTGCTAAGCAATGTCGCATGCACCGGCGCTTCCCCACGATTGGTGAGTTCAAATGTGAAAATGGCGGCAGGCAAACCAGAATCGCGTGGTTGATGTGGAATAAACGGCGACCAAGCCGTTAGTGATACCGCGACCGGAAGGGCCGGTTCCTCATACCGCAAGCGCGCAATAGGCGCACGGCCCTCATACGTGATATTCTTAACTGGCTGGCCTGGATTAGAAGACTGCCGAATTGTTTCAAGCCGACGCACTACGGCTGGTTTCCCCTGTTCCTTCGCGCGAATTGCGAAAAAAGTATCCGGTAAAACCAGCCTCTGCGCCCAGTTATTAAAAATCTGCCACTCGTACATGCCGCCGTCAGCGCGAAGCTCAAACGTGCCGGCCCCCATGCCTCCCAGCGGAATGCCGGACGCCATGGGCGGATGAAAAACGATAATCCTGCCATCCGGCCCGCGCAATGGAACACCAATTTCCTCGGCATAAGCTTTGGCAGTAGCGGAAAGGGCCGGGGTGATAGCCATAGCCGTTGAGGCCGCACCAAGAACTTTAAGGAAATTGCGGCGCGATACTTCGCGTGGTTTTAAATTAGCATCAGAATCCGTCATGCTGTCGTCCGCCTCTTTTTTCCCGCATGGCGACCAATCTTTGCGACAACCATCTGCGAATATCCGGGTAGTTATATTGCAGTATTGGAAAATGTCAAAGCCGCATGAGGCTGGGGGCCTGCCCGAGTAATGGCCAGGAAATGCCTGTGTGGCATCAACAGAACGATTTTCGATTCGCTTTTCGGGAGTCACACTGCCACGAGGGTAGCGAAGTAATCCCATTGGGCGATAGCGCGATACTGTTTTCCTTCACCCGGGCGGTACTGATCACATGAGCAACCCCGATGGCGGGCGATCCGCCTTGGCGCTGGCCCAGTCTTTATTGGGTTTACTGCCCATGCGAAAATATAATTCACCGCCGGTGAGAATATCGGCATTGGTAAACCAGGCGCGGGTTAATTCGCGGCCATTGAGTTTGGCGCTTTGTATGTACATATT
>DAHVEJ010000133.1 GCA_027313145.1 Phycisphaerales bacterium
TATCCCGTTGACTCTACGGACCGGGATACACTGCTGCGCCATGCCGACGCGGTTTTATACTCCGCGAAAGAAAGTGGTGCGCGCTTTGAAGTGTTCCAAAGCGCCATCGCCGAAAAAGTCGAACAGCGCTTTCGTGCCCGGCAGAATTTTCCCACCGCGGTAAAGGATGGAAAAATAAAATTTTTCCTCCAGCCTCAGGCCAATATGCGGGTGGGAAAACTTGAGGGCCTGGAGATGCTGGCACGCTGGAGGGAAGGCGATAAATGGCTCTCTCCGGCCACGTTCATGCCGGTCATTGAAAATGATCCGGCACTGATATGTCTGCTGGGAGAGTTGGCGATCAAAGAGGCGGTTCGGCTGCGGCAACGACTGTTGGCCCAGGGACTGGATTTGCGAATCAGCGTGAATATCGGATCGCGGCATCTGCTGCACCCGAGCTTTCTCAAGGAGCTGGATGCAGCTTTAGCCCACTGCCCCGATCCGTCCTTCCTTACGCTGGAAATTACCGAGGTCACAGCGCTTACGGATATGCCATTGGCCATCCAGCGGCTTGAGGAGGTCAGTCTACGCCGCGTTTCCACAAGCCTGGACGACTTCGGAACCGGCCATGCCTCTTTACTCTATGCCGCATCACTGCCGGTGAAGGAACTTAAGCTCGGCCAGGAATTTATGCGCGGATTATTAATAAAAAACGCCCATGCTTCGGTGACGATTTCCGCCTTGCATTTTGCGGAACTTTCCAGCACCCGACTTATTGCCGAGGGCGTTGAGACACGCGAACAACTGGCGTACTGGCTGCGACTGGGAGGTGAAAATATCCAGGGATATTTCTTAGCGCGGCCTATGGAAGAAGACCAGTTTATGACTTGGGCCACAAACTTAAACCTCTCGCCTCAGTCCTTACCGCCGCGTTATGCCTCCGAGGACCTGCTGCTGTTATCGCGGCACGTATCGGCTACCGAGCGGATCATGAGGCTGCGTGAAATGCGGGCCGCCGGAGTCCCCGATCCATTACCCATGGATATACCGCCATTAGAGAAGTGTCCAACCGGACTTTGGATACAGCAGCGTCGGGCCGCCTATGGCCATCTGCCGGAGTTTATAGCGATGGATAACACCCATCTTAAGCGCCATGAAGTTTTAGATCCGATTCAGCACGACGCCTCGTTGGAACTACTGGAAGAATGGTGCCAAGTCATGCATTCACTAATTTTGGCAATTGATCAGGAATTAGTTCGCAATACCGCATCAACGCCCTTACGCCGCAACTAACGGCATTGGTCCAACTTTTCAAACCAACTTTTCAAACTTCGGGTAAATGCGTACTATATGCTTTGGAATTGGTCTTTAAACCACGGAATGTGGAGAATGCTGTATGAAGCTTGAAGATGTCATCGAATTGCAACCTCCGGAGCTGAAGGCTTCCGAAAATATCTTTTTACCGGCCGTGCTTTCCGGTTTGGGAAGCACGCTGGTGCACTTGTTTCGTTCCGTTGGCGGCAATGTGCGCACCATGCAATATCCGGAAGAACGCCGCGAAGATAAGCCTGTCCTGGAGCAAGGCATGGATGTGCAGCGCTATCGCGGAGTACACCGGTTGAACCGCGATGAACAAAATCGGGTAAAATGCGTGGCCTGTTACATGTGCGCCACGGCCTGCCCGGCCCATTGCATTCATATTGTCGGGGATGCCGCACCGGATTCCTGGCCGGACCGTGAGAAATATCCCATTAAATTTGATATTGATGAATTGCGCTGCATTTATTGCGGCATGTGCGAGGAAGCCTGCCCTGTCGATGCCATTGAACTGACGTATGAGTACGATATTGTCGGCCTGACCCGCGAAGAGATGGTTTTTGACAAGCAAAAGTTGCTGGCGATATATGACCAAACCATTAAACGTCGGCCAATGTAAAAAATACTTTCTGATTTACGAATAACTTATTGTTATCGGGCGTTATTTTTCTTAAATTGCCGTTAATACTTAGTTGAGCTTTGGTTGCTCCCTCGCGGCGGGTAGAATAGGGGTTATGAAATAATTGCGCGCGGGGTACTGCGGGCGGTGGTTTCAGACCGGGGACAGGTACCGCGCAACGGTAGGGTTATAATTAATCGGCTATGAGGCGGCGGCACGGGGCCGCCCGCGAAGATATATGTGGTTACAAAAAAAGAGTTTGCGTCGTATGGCTGTAGCCGAAGACGCCTCCCCACGGCAGCGCTTCTGGAAGAATATTTCAGGGCCGCAATGGACATTCATGATTCTTACGGCACTGTGCTTTGCGGTGCTGCTGGTGCTGGAATTGATTCCCAACACCAAGCCGGTCTGGCTGGGCACCAAAGCTCCGGCAACCATTTTATCGCCTGTGACATTCAGCATTCCAGATCAGGCCAAATTCCAGGCCCTGCGCCTGCAGGCCCGCCTGCATACCAATCCGGTGCTTCGACTGAACGACCGTGACAAGCTTCTGGAAATCATCGGTGCGGAGCTTAACAGCCTGCCGTATGATGTGGCCGCTATAAAATCACCGAAAAATCTTTCCGAACCGCTGCGCACGCGGTTCCCGCACATGACCGCCAATGCCCTGAAATATCTGCACAGCGTTATCCAGGACAATGAATTTCCCCAGTATTCCAAGCAGATCAAACTCCTGGTCAGCAAACTCAAGCAGCACCCGGTGATCGATCAGAAAACACTGGAGGCCATTGCCAGAACGCCGGCGGTCAATATCATCGTGCGCACCAGATACAAGAATAAGGTCCAGCAAACAAGAATAAAGCTTAATGAATTGGGCGTATTGGATTCGCGCGGACAAGGGTTCCGTCCCATGGTGGAGCAATGTCTACCCGAAGCCTTATGGAACACCGTTTCAGCTTTCCTGGCGGCCAAGAATAGGCCCACGTTTATTCTTGATCGCTCCGCCATGGCCAAATTGGCATCCGCCAATGAAGCGGCCATTACCATGCCGCAAAAGATCTTTCATCGGGGCGAAGTGCTGGTTCATGCCGGGGAAATTATCACGCCGGCAATTCGCACGAACCTGCACGTCGCGTATCGCGTCTGGCAGAGGCATCTGGCGAAGCGACATCCATGGGCGTTATTGGAACATCTGCTGGGCCTGTATATGCTCACCGCCGTATTGTGCATTATCGGGGCTATTTATATCGGATTTCGCATAAGGGAACCGGGTTTTCGCAGAGCGTCGGCCCCCGCCATTTTACTCTTGACTTGTGCCGCGGCGGCCAAACTTACGTTGGTGGCGGGGCTGCCGGGCTGGATTTACCTGCTGGGAATGGCACCCATGTTACTGGCAGCCCTGATTTTCGTAATCGCCTACGATCAGCGCTTTGCCTTGGGCCTCTCCGCACTTAATGCTCTGTTGGTAACGGTGGTGGCCGGGCAAGACTTATCGTTTTTTATTGCGGCGTTTGCCACGTCCGCCATCCTCATTTTTAGCCTCCACGAAATCCGTACCCGCACGCAGCTTATTCGCGTGGGCCTGCTGGCGGCATTGGTGGCCGGTGCCACCGTCCTGGGATTTGGCTTTTCACATACGCCGCTGACCCAAGCGGTGCCCCTGGATTGGCTCTATGCGGCCCGGCAACCCGGCACCGGGATTTTAATAGACCAGGCTATCTGCGCGGGCAGTGCCGTTTTCGCCGCTATCTTTATCATGCTGGGGCTGCTGCCTTTCGTGGAGAAAATTTTCGGATTGACCACGGCTATGACACTGCTGGAACTTTCTGATACCAATCAACCGCTTCTGCGCCGCTTGGCCATGGAAGCCCCTGGTACGTTCAGCCATTCGCTGGTACTGGGTTCGATGGCTGAAGCCGCGGCACGGGAACTGGGTGCCAACAGCCTGTTGTGCCGCGTGGGAGCCTACTACCACGACATTGGAAAACTCCTTAAGCCGGGATATTTCATGGAGAACATGAACGCCGGCCAGAACCGTCACGAAAAACTCTCGCCGGCCATGAGCCTGTTAATTGTGGTCGGCCATGTTAAAGATGGCCTGGAACTGGCACGGGAATATCGTTTGCCGCTGGCCGTGCGGGATTTTATCGCCGAGCATCACGGCACAACCATCGTTGAATATTTCTTCCATGCCGCCCGGGAAAAGCAGACGCGGGAAGCCCTTACCGGCGGATTGGCATCGCAGGTAAACGATACGGAATTTCGGTATCCCGGCCCCAAGCCGCACAGCAAAGAGACGGCTATACTGATGATCTGCGACGGCTCGGAAGGAATGATCCGCTCCATGCCGGAACCCACAGCGGCTAAAATTGAGGGGGCGGTGCATCAAATGATCACCAAACGGCTCATGGATGGCCAATTTGACCAGTGCGATATCACACTTTCGGAGTTGACGATCATTGAACAGTCTCTGGTTCGCACGCTGGTTGGTGCGTATCATGGTCGTATGCCGTATCCCAAGACGCTTGCCATTTCCAGGCCGGCGTAAGGAGACGTCATGAGCATTCACATAGAACTACTGCCTCCATCGGATCGCCGCACCAGGCTGGCGGTGCCATCTAAAATGCGACTGTGGATCCGTTCGCATGCCGCAACGGCCGCGCGATTGGCAGGGGTCACAAGCGGCAATTGGGTGATTCACCTTGTCAATGACCAACGCATGATTCAGTATCATCAGCAGACGATGAACCTTGCCACCATCACGGATGTATTGACATTTAACTACACCGACACGCATATTCCCAACGCTCCTGCGGATATTGAAACAATTATCTGCGCAGATGAAGCCCAACGGCAGGCCGTTGTACATCATCACATGCTGCCGAAGTTGGAAATTTTACTTTATGCCATTCATAGCCTGTTGCATTGCGTCGGCTATGACGATTCAACCTACGCCAAGGCCCTGCGCATGCACCGCAAAGAAGATGCGCTTCTGCGGCAGATGGCCCTGCCCCCGGTCTATTTTTCCCGCGACTCCAGGGCGGTCAGGAGCCAGGCTTCCCGCAAGGACCAGGCGGGTGCAAAAGCTTCCTCCAGGGGGGAAAAAGCTCGCGGGAAAGGGAGCCGACGATGAATTGGCCCTTGCTGATTATCGGGGTATCTTTAGCGGGCACGTTACCGGCGTCGACGCTGGCGTATGCCCTGCGCACGATGTCGCGCGTCACGTTGGAAAAAGAATTAATTAAGCGCGGACGGCAGGCCGTGTTGGATCAGATCAATGATCAGCGCGAAAATCTTGCCTTAACCGCATCCATTATGCGCATCGCTTTTAATGTGTCGCTGGCCGCCGCGACGTTGTACGCCTTCAGCGGCACCACCTTGCCGGACCAGTCGCTCTTGCGATTTTTTGCCGCCGCCGCACTGTCCTGTGTGCTGTTACTGATTTTTTCCGTGGCGATTCCTAACGCCTGGGCCATATATGGCGGAGAAAGCCTCATCGCCGCCAGTTGGCCGATACTGCGTGTCGCCGGCATTCTAGTGACTCCGCTGGTCGATTTCCTCAGGTTGTTTGATGAACTGGTCCGCCGACTTGCGGGTATCGACCCCCGGCAACACGCCGATGAGGAAGTGGCCGAAACCACCGAAGAAATTCTTGCCGCCGTCTCTGAAGGCACCGCCGAGGGCGCTGTGGATGACGACCAGCGGAAAATGATCGAAGGCATTATCAGTTTCCGCGATCTGCAGGTCGGGCAGATCATGATGCCCCGCACGGATATGATCACCATCAGTGTGAATGATTCCCTGGAAAAAATTCGCGACAGAATTTTACGCGACGGGCTTTCACGCCTGCCGGTGCATGACGGCAATCTGGATAATATTGTCGGCATTCTTTACGCCAAAGATCTGCTGCAGTTTCTGGGAACCTCGGCGGCGGAAGCCGGCACGCTGGAAATTCGCAAACTCATGCGGCCTCCGCTTTTTGTTCCGCATTCCAAACCCCTGCGCGATCTGTTGCGGCAATTCCGTGCTCAAAGAGTCCATATCGCCATTGTGCTTGATGAATTCGGGGGGACCGCCGGCCGGATTACCAGCGAGGACATCCTTGAAGAAATTGTCGGAGACATCGCTGATGAATATGAAAAGTCACCCGCCTCGCAAATCCATCGCGTTGATGAACGCACCGTAGAAGTTGACGGCCGCGCGAACATCACCGACTTGAACCGGGAGCTAGATTGCCATCTTCCGGAAAATCAGGATTATCAGACCATCAGCGGCCTGGTCATTCACGAACTCGGCACGATCCCCGGTAAAGGAGCCACCGTCAAGATTGACGATATCAGCGTCACGGTCGCCGAATGCGACGTTCGACGAATTAAAAAAGTCGTCCTCAAGCTACCCCAGCCGGCTGAAACTTCAGCCCAGGCCGTTACGCCGGAAACCCAATCAATCTAAATGGGTATTCCGTTTCAGTAACGGCTTTATGTTTGGTTTTATACCGACGCATGCGGTTGTAACGTGTGGAACTTTTTCGGGATAATGCTATCTTGGGCGAGTTGATCGGTTAGACTGCGGAAAAAGGAACATCATGGCTCGTGAAAAAGCAAGCAAACGTCACACGCGCAAAGAAACGTCCGTGCCCCAGCTTAAGACTTCTGCCCCGCCCCGGCCTGATCCGGCGACTTTGGAGATCGTGATTTGGCCCGATCCGGTGCTGACGCGGCGGGCGGAGGATGTCGGCACAATTGATTCATGGCTCTTGCAGGTTGTTGAACGCATGAAGCAACTTATGGAATCCCATGAAGGCGTGGGACTCGCCGCACCGCAGGTTGGTTTATCGCTGCGACTTTTTGTGATGGCGGAAAAAGCCAAAGCCGATCAAGCCGTTGCCGTCATTAATCCTGTGCTGGAGCTGGATTCTCAAACCGAAGAAGCCGAGGAAGGATGCCTGTCTCTTCCGGGAATTCGCGGGAAAGTCATGCGGGCTAAAACGATCACGCTAACGGGGTATGATCTTAAGGGGGATCCGATTTCCATGCCGCTGGAAGGATTCCCCGCGCGCATAGCACAACATGAAAATGACCACCTCGATGGCGTGTTGATCCTATCCCGAATGCCCCCATCAGCCCGGATTGCCCTGGGTAAAAAACTTCGCGAATTAAGAACCCGCTCCTGACCTGATTCTCCGGCCCGCACCGATGGTCCGGAAATTATGAATCTTTCCGCCGCCGCTACTATTACCGCCGGACGAAATCGGGTTTTAGTTGCACAAACATCCGCTCAAATGAGCGGTAAATCGCTTCACCGATCGTGAGGCGATGCTCAAGGGACAGTTTGTGATAATCTTGCAGCGTCAGGCCGTCATAATGCCCCATCCAACCACAGGCGATGCGGCGCGATGCCAAAAGAAAGTGCCGCTCCTGAGCGGCTGTGCAGGATAACGGAAACGTTTCCTCAATGACCACGGGTTTACCGACCGCGCAGCGGCGCAGCACATCCATGGCTTGCTTGAGATCTTTGGACTGAGGGTAAATGTGAATGCTGATAAAGCTCACATGCGGCGCAATCACGCGCGGTATAAATCCCGAAATCCATCCCCATTTGGGTATCCACGGTAACAGGCCAACGGTAATCAAAGTCCTTTTGTCACGTGAGCGAATGGCCCGGGTCATGGCATTAATCCAGCGGACAGCCAATGCGGGGCGACCGGCATGACCGGGATTTAGTGCGATAAATTGCAGGAAATCGTACCCGCCGAAGGAACTTTTCGGCTGCCATTGCCCAGGCGTCTGCCGGGCCCCTGGGACAAGAGGTTCGTTGATCAGATCATAGCAAAATACACAGTGGCTTGGGGCGCAAGTTGCCGCGATAGCGCGCCAGAAATTTTCCTGAGCTTTCCATCGCTGGCGGTCGTTCATGGCGTTGTACCATTTTGGCGTGTCGGAAACGCGATAACACCCCAGACCTGTGAGATCGAGATAAAGGTGATTTGTCTGCGCCAGATGCAACAGACGCGACAGCAGTTTCGGCGACACCGGATTGGGCTTTTCCGGAGAGAGCATAAATTTCCCATACTGCAGATGCACGCGAACCACATTGGCGCCCAGGCGGCGCATGTTGCGGAAATCCCGTGCCACCGTGGGCCAATGGTGAAGCCAGAAATCCTCAATAAGCCGGCCCCGATTGCCGTAATTAAAGCCCCAAGGATAAAAGGCCTTCCGCGAAGGCAACAGCTCAAAGCCACGGTGATCAGGAGCCACGGCAACGCGCTGCTGAGGCGGAAGAACCAGTGTATGTTTCGCAGCGGCCGCCGCCATGCCGGACATGAAAACGAATAGCACACCGAGACAGGCAAGTTCCAAGCAATATAAAACCGGAAAAAAAGAAGGTTTGTGCCGTATTGCCATGTTAAGGCTCCTGATCATTTACCGCGCGTTGCGGAGCCGGCTTTCGCGGGGCTTGCCCGCAACACAAAGAGTGTCTGGATAAAATGACCATCATTGATGCGATCAATAATTCGGATCTTACGATGGGTCTGCCGGGCGATAGCGTTAACCTGCCCCGCAAAGACGCCTTCATCGCGTGTGAGGATATAGAGCCGATGCGGGTTGTGTTCGGCAATGGCGGTAAGTTGGGCGGGGGTTTTCATAGGCAGAATTTCATCGGCATAATATAGCACCCCCAACCACATCCGATCACCCATTAGTGTGTATATCCGATGTCCATGAACCACTTTCATCATTTGCCGGGTTTCCGCGCGATAGCGACTTACCTGATACCCCTTGCCATCCATGTAAGCCCAGTTCATCGCCAACATAAACAGCCAGCCCGCCAGCGCGTACATCCAAAACGCGCGATCAAATTGCCGGCTAAATTCCCAACGCCACAGCACCACTCCCATCGCTATGACCAGCAACGCCACCGCGCCCCAGCCAACCGGGCTTAATGCCGCCAATCCGGGCTTAAGCAGGGATGCCGCCTGCATGGCAGTCCAATGTCCGGTAAAATTCAGGGACGGGTGATGGGCCAGCATGACAACGGGTATGAGAATTAAAACCAGCACGCCCGCGCCGATGAACATAATGCTTTGTGCCGCCAGAAGAATTTTTGCCGGTGGTTCCAACTCCAGGTCTTTTTTCAAACGAACAAATTCCTGCCAGACCGCGGCAATCAGCAGAGCCGCAAACGGAAAATTCTGCAGGGCATACCGCTGTTTTTTTTGCGCTGGAATGGTCAGTAAAATCAGGCCCAGTACCAGCACGATCCAGAACATCCATCGACTGCGGCGTTCTTGCGGCGTCGGCGGCGGATCAGAGTGTGTGGGCAAAAACGGTAATGCCAGGCCGGCGATCAAGGGAGGTGTCCAGGGAAATACCCAGGCGATCATCGCCAGATAATACCAGCGCGTATCGGGCAACACGCTGACATAACGACGAAACTGGCGGGTCCAGATATGCCAGGCACTTCCGCCATATTCAGCATGATACCGTATTGCCACGGCAATAAGCCACGGGGAAAAAACCGCAATGGAGACAACCAGCGCCAGGAGAATGCCCAGCCAGCAGCGACTGTTTTTGCGATGCTCCCACAGCAGCCAGAAACCGAAGGGCACCAGCACATACATCGGCGGCACCGGCCCCTTGCTTAATACGGCCAGCCCCAACGCCACGCCGCCTAACCCGGACCACACCCACCAGCGCCTGGGATATTCAGCCGCCATCAGCAAACCCAGAAATCCCAGCGTGGTGAAGGCTGTCCCGTAAATATCATAAGACGCCATCCGGGCCTGCCGGATAAACACCACCATGGACGCCAGGGCAATGGCCGCAAACAGCCCCAAGCGCCGATCACGCGAGGTAACACATCCGATGCCATAGGTGGCCCAGCAGGTAACCAAGCCCAGTACAACGGATGGCAGGCGAACCACCCATAGATTGTCAGTATGAAACAGCATGGCCAGACCAGCAGGTATCCATACCGGAAGCGGCGGCTTTTCCAGCCGGGGCATCCCGCCCAGCGTGGGAATCAGCCAATGGCCATCACGGTACGCTTCGCGGATGGGCACAAGATTAAACAACTCCATCATTGCGGTGGCTTGGCCATGGCCCAATAATTCCAGGAACAGCGGCAGGGCAAACGCGGTGATGATTGCTAAAGCGCCCCAGTGCGGAATATTCCAATCCGCGGCCGCCGGTGGCGCATTATTGCCGCTGGCGCTGCCGGAGCAGAATGTTGAACTACGTTGTGTTTCACTCATGATGGCCCAGTAGTGTCAGTATGCGAATGTCTTAGTTGCAGCAGCGGCTTGCCAGGCCGCCCGCGCCAAACTTGCCGCCCATGGCGAATTTCCCGGACGGTGTACACCGGCTTGCGCTGGGCTTCAAAATATACACGCGATATTAACTCCGCCAGCAGCCCGGTGGAAAAGAACATCAGCGCCATCATAAACAGCAGGGCGCCAAGAATCAGCAGCGGTCCGTGCGAGGTAAGAATGCTGTAACCGCGAATTTTTTCATAAATTAAAAACAGGCCGATCAAAAACGATCCCGCCAGAGAGATCAATCCGATTTTCCCAAATAGATGCAGCGGCCGAGTGAGATAGCTGTTAAGGAATTTAATCGTCAGCAGGTCCAGCATCACACGAAATGTCCGACCGATTCCATAATTGGACGGGCGATATGGGGCGTTGATATTTTTGATGGGCACTTCGGCGATGGTGGCCCCGGCCATGGCCGCCAGAGCGGGGATAAAGCGATGCGAATCCCCATAAAGGTTCAAATGCTCAATAAGATCGCGGCGGTACGCCTTGAACGTGGTACCGAAGTCATGAATCTCCACACCGGATATTTTCCGGATCAGCCAATTGGCGGTTTTGCTGGGTATACGCCTTAGAAACAGGCCATCCGCCCGGCGTTGCCGCCAACCGGAAACGACATCAAAGCCTTCATTAATTTTGGCGATGAATTTTGGAATTTCATCGGGATCATGCTGTAAATCACCGTCCATGGCGATAATGATTTCTCCCCGGGCATGATCAAATCCGGCGGCCAGGGCGGGAGTTTGCCCAAAATTTCGCCGCAACTGAATGACCAGGATATGCTCATCTCCCTGTCCCAGGGCACATAGCCTTTCATAGGTTGCGTCGGAACTGCCGTCATCGATGAAAATAATTTCATAAGGCTTTTCCAAAGCCGCCAAGTTGCGCGTCAGGGCGGCGTACAGCTCGCTGATGGAAGCCTCTTCGTTATACATGGGAACAACCATGGAATAATACGGCTCCGGCGTGACATGCTGCCACTCCGTCGGCGAGGGGGCTAAATGTGCTGAAACCATTTCCATATCAACTCCTGCCGGGACTGCCGACCGGTCCTTCACTTCACGCATGGCCCATTTAGCGAGCCTGCCAGATTATAAACCTTACTGACTACGTTGGACATGCGCATAGTAGGCTGTGTTAAAATCGCTGCGGCCGGCACGGCGGGCATCAGGAAGCAAGGTTCCGATATATACGACCTTGCGCCGCAGCGCGATGGCCGCCGCGCCCGCCCGATGTTTAAAACCCTGAACAGAAATCACACATTTGAAATTTTGCGGACCATTTTCAATCGTTACACTTACCCCGTGCTTTGCAATAAAATCAGCCGCATTTTGCGCGTAACGGGGCAACGTGGTCAAAATAACC
>DAHVEJ010000134.1 GCA_027313145.1 Phycisphaerales bacterium
TCCTTCCTTGGAAAGGATATAGTATACACCGGCGAATCTCGCATTGCAATGTTATTTTGGAATCACACTACTAGTGCCAACGCGCAAACGTCGGAGCTGCGCGTCCAGCGTCTGATAGTTTGCCATTCCCAACAGTGCCGCCGCTTTCGTCTTCACCCCGCCCGCCTGTTCCATCGCGCGCGCTAAATACGCCCGCTGAATGTCCTCAAGGTGGCCGGCGAGATTGAAGTTCTCGGGAATCGGACCATCCGCCACAGGTGCCCCCGGTGCCGGGGGCGTGCCAACCGCACTCTCCAGGTCCGCCCGTGAAATGCTTTCGCCTTCCGCCATAATCACCGCCTGCGTCAATACATTGTGCATCTCTCGGACATTTCCCGGCCAGCGGTAGGTTTGCACGCACGCCAGCGCCCCGCCCGTCAGAGTTTTGTCCTTATATAAAGCTCCCATCTGTCGGCGAAAATCCGCGTTAATGCCCTCCAGCAGCTTTTCGGCCAGCATTACCACATCCTCCCCGCGCGCGCGCAAGGCCGGCAACTGGATGCTCACCGCCGCAAGCCGATAGTAAAGATCCAGGCGAAACCCGCCACGCTGCGCCTCGTGCGCCAGACTGCGATTCGTGGCCGCGATCAGCCGCACATCCGCGATGGCGTCGCGCGCTCCGCCCACGGGAGTAAACACGCGGGTACAGGCGGATTTCCCCGCCGGCGGCTGGAGTACCCGCAGCAATTTCACCTGCATGGCCGGATCGCATTCACCAATTTCGTCAAGAAACAATGTTCCTTCATTGGCCTGTTCAAACGCCCCTTTGCGGTCGGCCGTGGCACCGGTGAAGCCGCCTTTGCGGTGTCCAAAAAGTTCCGATTCCAGCAACTCTCTCGGAATCGCCGCGCAATTAATCGCCAAGAACGGTTTGCCGCGCCGTGCGCTGGAATCATGAATCGCCCGCGCAAAAAGTTCCTTGCCCGTCCCGCTTTCGCCCAGTATCAGCACCCCAACATCAAATGCCGCCGCGCGACGGGCACGGTCCATGGCCACTTTCATTTCCCGACACCTGCCGATGATGTTTTCAAAGCCAACCGGGGTGGGGTGTGACATGACCTCTTCAATTGCGGCCTGGCGTCGGCGGTATAGCTCCGGAAGATAGTCCACATTGATATCAAAGGGAATATCCACCGATTTGGCCTTGCCCTCATGGGTCTGGTAGAACGTGGCCGGGAACAGGCTTTTGCCCAGCAGCACCCATATCGCCGCCATCGTCGGCGTGCCGGGGCTAAGATGCATGCAAAGCTCATACGCCGATCCCCGCATCGGCTCTGTAATTTCTTCCAATACGCCTTTGGCGGCCTCGTAAACCGCCGGGTAGTGCGTCGGGTCTTTCAACGCAATATCATGAACTTCAACATTTTTTCCCAGCCAGTTGGCAAACGCCGCGCTATCGCCTTTAGCCATGTTGCTAAGCAAATGCACCTGCGAAAAGTGCTGCTGATCCACAAGCACTTTGATCGGGCTGACCGCTGTACCCGGGGCGGTCTGCCCCATTGGCTTTTGCACTTGTGTTGCCGCCGGGGCACCGGACACGCACGCCAACGCCCGCAGGTCAGTGTGGCCCAGCCAGCACACCAGTATGCGTTGTTTCATGGTCTGTTCCCCTTCGCAAAGACAATGGAATTTGTGCCAGCACAAAAACCATTGTACACGTCTGGCCGCCCGTTGCCAGCGCTCGCCGCCGCCCGGTGGATGTTTTTAATGGGGCTGCGGCTACGGCGCTGCGGATGGTATCAACGGCCATGGGATTCCTCCCATGGCTGCGGGGTTTCGGTGGGGCCGCGGTGGCGGCGCTGCTGATGACGTGCCGCGTTCGGTGGCGTATACGGGGGGTGCAACGTTTCAATGGGGCCGCAGCCACGACGCTGCGGATGACTCTTTCAGTCCCGCCACTTGGCGCGGGGTCCTGTGTTTCAATGGGGCCGCAGCCACGACGCTGCGGATGACTGCGATTTCTACGCCCATTTACGAGGTTACGCTGTTTCAATGGGGCCGCAGCCACGACGCTGCGGATGACAGCCTGGTACGCGGCATGGATGTTACGATAACCGGGTTTCAATGGGGCCGCAGCCACGACGCTGCGGATGACGTATTCGATATGGGTGGAAAATTCCTTACACAGGGTTTCAATGGGGCCGCAGCCACGACGCTGCGGATGACGTGAATGGAAGATAACGGTCCCGTGCGGCACAAGTGTTTCAATGGGGCCGCAGCCACGACGCTGCGGATGACGGCCTATTCATAAGTTGCGTTGGCATAAGGCTCGCCGGGGCCGTTTCCGCGAACCTCCTGACGTTTGGCCCGCAGTTCTGCCCGCGGGTGTCCGAGATTTCCATAAGTCATTGTCAATTCTCTGTTTACCTCTTCCGCGAACCCCCAGCGCTCCTTCCGGCCACAAAAAACGCCGTAAGTGCCGCAACCGTAAGACCGTATGGCATGCCGGAACGCAACAGCCGTGGCGGCTGCCTGCCGGTTCGCAGTTAACTTGCCAAAGAACCGCCGGGATGAAAATCCAGCCCGCCCCCACATTCTAACACTCCCCATACTCCAACGCCACATCCGCTTTCCCCACGCCGCTTTCCACCGGCACTCTGGCCTATTTGGCCCCAGCGCCCGGAGCCGTTTGCCCCATTGGCTTTTGCATTTGCGTTGCCGCCGGCTCACCGGGCACGCACGCCAAAGCCCAGCGGTCAGTGTGGTCCGGCCGACACACCCGTAGGCGTTTTTTCGCTATTTGTCCTCCAGATACAATGGAATTTGTGCCAGCACAAAAACCATTGTACAGGTCTGGCCGCCCATCACCGGCACACACCGCCGTCCGGCGGATGGTTTAATGGGGCCGTGGCGGCGACGCTGCGGATGGTATTAACGGCCATGGGATACCTCCCATGGCTGCGGGGTTTCGGTGGGGCCGCGGCGGCGACGCTGCGGATGGTCATTAATTATTGGTCATTGGTCATTGGTCATTGGCCATTGCTCATGAATCCACCACCAGGCCCGCGAGTTATTTTCGCTGGCACGCCCATTGCATAAATAGTGGGGGGCGCGTTAATGTTTCACACGCCCGTGACAATTTTTCGGAGTATTCAGATGACCAGCGATAAAATTACCTGTCCCCAGTGCCATTTCAGTTTCCCCATCGAATCCGCCCTGACCCAGGGAATCGAAGAAAAAGTCCGGGCTGAATTTCTGTTGCAACTGCAGGACAACGAAAACCAGTGGAAGCAGAAGTTCTCCGCACGCGAACAGGAACTAGAAAAACAACTCCATGCCCAACGCGAGGTGCTCCAGCAGCAGGCGCAGCAACGCGCCAGAGCGGATATGCGCATGGAGCTTGAATCCATGCAGCAGCAACTTGCTGAGAAAAAAGATAAACTGGCCGCCGCCGAGAAAAAAGAACTTGATCTGCTTAAAAAACAGGAGGAACTCGAGGCCGCCAAACGTAATATTGAACTGGAAGTCCAGCGAACCCTCACCGCCGAGCGCGAGAAAATCCGCGAGCAGGCCGAAAAAGCGGTTCGGGATGATACCCGCACCGAGCTTGAATCCATGCAGCAGCAACTTGCTGAGAAAAAAGATAAGCTGGCCGCCGCCGAGAAAAAAGAACTTGATCTGCTTAAAAAACAGGAGGAACTCGAGGCCGCCAAACGTAATATTGAACTGGAAGTTCAGCGAACCCTCGCCGCCGAGCGCGAGAAAATCCGCGAACAGGCCGCCGCCCAGGCCGCCGATCAACATCGCCTTAAAGATGCCGAGAAGGATAAGCAGTTAAGCGATATGAAAAAGCAGATCGACGACCTCAAACGCAAAGCCGAACAAGGCTCCCAGCAGCTTCAGGGTGAAGTCCTGGAACTGGGCCTGCAACGGCAACTTGCCGAATACTTCCGCACGGACACCATCACGGAAGTGGCCAAGGGAAAGCGCGGCGGCGACGTGATTCAGTCGGTGAATACCAAAGAGTCCCACCTTGCCGGACAGATCCTCTGGGAAATGAAAAATACCAAGGCTTGGAGTGACGCCTGGCTTGAAAAAGCAAGGCTGGACCAGCGAGAAATCAACGCGGCCGTGGTGGTGCTGGTCTCGGAAACGCTGCCCAAAAATCTGACGCGGTTCGGATGCGTTGAAGGCGTATGGGTTTGTGAACCCAATTGCGCTATCGGCCTGGCTGCCGCATTACGCGCCGGAATTATTGATGTCTTCGTCGCGCGCGCCGCCAATCAGGATCGCGGTTCTAAAATGGAACAACTCTATCAATACCTTTCCGGTATTGAATTCCGCCAGAGTGTTGACGCCATATTGGAATGTTTCAGCACCATGCAGGAGGAACTCGAAAGCGAAAAACGTGCCATGGAACGTATCTGGGCGGGCCGCCGCAAGCAATTGGATCGCGTCATCCAAAGCACCGCCGCCATGTATGGAGATCTGCAGGGCATTATTGGAAGCCAAGCCCTGCCGGATGTCAAAACCCTGCAATTACCCGCCGCCGAAGTGTGATTCCGCGGCCTTACCGGTGGGCGTGTGCGCAGCGTAACGTGCGTGAGCAATGAGCGTGGCCCGTGTCGGGGTTACGGGTTACAGGGGACAGGTTACAGGGGACAGGGGACAGGTTCCAGGTTCCAGGTTCCAGGTTCTAACGTCGTCACGCGCACGCGGCGCTTAGTATCGGTTTTCTGGCTTGCAGGCGGATGCCGGCGACGTATTCATGCAGCCAATGTCGGCTGGTTAAATGCGGCAGCGACGCGGTGGAAGCAACAGCTTGAACATGGCGGGATGGATTGGGCACCGCGGAATCCCAGAATCGTTCCACATGGGAATTGCCGGAAGTTTCGGTGATCTCGCAACGATCAAACCCGGTTGAATTCAATAACTTGCGATAGCTTGATAATTCAATGGCCCCGGCCAGGCCGAAGGTAAAGGCCGAAATGGAGTCCGCTATTTCCGGAGGCAGTAATTTGCGGATCGCAATATCATGAATGAGAATTCGTCCGCCGGGAGCCAGCACGCGAAACATCTCACGGAAGACGGCCATTTTTCCGGAACTGGGGCAAAATACCCCTTCGCTGATGATCCAATCCGCCAGGCCCGGCGGCAAGGGGACGCTGTCGACACGGCATAGGTAAAATTCAATATTCTTAATGCCGGCCTCGGCCGCATTGCGCCTGGCCGCATTGATGGCGTCCGGTGAACTGTCGATGCTTACCAGCCGTCCGCGCGGTCCAACGAGTTTAGCCATCTCAATGGATTGTAATCCGCGCCCGCAGCCGATTTCGACGATGGTTTCACCACCAACCAGTGTGCGTTTCACCGTGGCGAATCCCTGATTGGAAGCCTCGGCTCGACGGGTGGGTAAATCGTGACTACTCGTGTCGGAGAGGGGTAAAACAATATCATGCGAAATACGCAGATCTCTGCACTTACGCGCCCGCGCTGTACGGCGTGGGACCAATGGACAATGAGATAGCGTGGAGGAGTTGCTAACGCCGGCCATTAATGTTTCTCCCGGATTTACACCGTCTAAAACAAAAAAGCAGACCACCTGATAAGCCCCGGCTTTCCAACCGGGCTTAAGTCTCCCAACTCGGCGATCCGAAACAAATTCAGTCTCGGTCCACTCAACAATTCTTGACCTTGCCGCGTTTGGCGCGCATTGCCAACCCGCAGCCGCAACAACAGCTTGCATGTCTATATCGGCAACATGTAGATATTTCTTGATCTAATTGTGGATAACTTGTCGGATTTGTCGGAAAAAGTGTCGCATTTTTATGAATATTTATGAGAATATCATGATTTGCCCCGCTATTAAGGACATTTATGGCGGAAAATCGCCATCGGTGTCCGGCTTGGGAACCTCAGTTGCCCCGGCCATGACTCGTTTTTTCGCTTTTCATGGGCCGGGGAGATTTGTGAGCCCGAGCCGCGCGGGCGAGTTGGGCGATCATGGGGTAGGTGAACCGGCCAGTCTCCCGCAGCAGGTTTAACATGCGAACCCGCACCTCATACCGGGCCTGCTGGTACGCCAACTGGGCGGAAAGCGCCAAATCCTGCGCGGTAATAACATCCAGATTCGTGGCCACTCCAACGCCATAAGAATGTTGGGCCTGACGATACGCCGCCTGGGCGGAGAGCATTTCGGTCTTTAAATTTGCCGTCAGTCGAACGCTGGTAAGCCAATCCGCGCGGGCAATCCGTACCTGTTCCATGATCTGCCGGGCCAAAAGTTGCCGCTGCAGCATGGCCTGGCGCATTTGCGAATAGGCGGTGCGAATATTCTGATAGATCATGCCCCCTTCAAAAATGGGAAAATTGGCGCTAAATAATCCGCTCCACCAACTGTCGCTGGGGAACTGTTCTTTATATAAAAATGTGTTGAAATCAACGGACACCGAAGGGAAATATTCGTCAATGGCCGCCGAAACATTTCTTTCCGAGGTGGTAACCGCATCATCGGCGGCAATAAGATCCTGGCGCTTTACCAGCGCCAGTTGATCCAGACGGCCGAGATTCGGGATGCGATGGGGCGGATTAAAGTCATTGATCAACCGGGCACCATTAAGCGTGGGCGCGCCGATGAGAAACGCCAGCGTGGCTCGGCCCTTAACAACATTGTTTTCGGCTTCGGTAAGCTGAACACGGGTCTTGGCTTCATCCGCCTGTGATTGCAGCACCGAAAGCCGCAGGGCCACGCCCGCCTTTTCTTTGTTGGTCTGGCTCTTGACGGTGGCCTGCTGCACCCGCAGGGTTTGTCGCAGCACCGCCACCGACCGCTGGTCACTAAGGACCTGGTAATAGGTCTGGGCCACTTCCAAAAGCAAGCTGGATTGCATATCCAACAGCAGGGCCTTGCGCTGATTGACATACGCGCCGGCGGCGGAAATGGCGGTGGCGTCTTTGAGCACGTTTACATTTAACTGCGTCTGCAGCGGAACATTGAAATAATGCGTCTGAAAAAACTGGTTCACGCCCGGTGGAAGAGCGCTGGTGTTAAACCCCCGCATCTGAAAATCCTGGGCACTGACACCCACCGTGGGCATAAACGTGGAGAAGGCCTTGTCTTTGGCGATCATGGCCTGGAGATAATTCTCTCCGGCGATGGCCAGTTGTTCATTATTGTCATTGGCCAGTTTCAACGCCGCCGCCAGCGTGAGTTGCCGTGGAATAATCAGTTGTGCCGTGCTGGTCGCGGGTTTGCTGTGCAGTACCTTGCGATAGTGCATCACTTCCTCTTTTTGATTGACGCAGCCGGCCAGAGATGCCGCGAGAATCACCAGAACAATACTTTTCTTTTTTAACCACATGGGAGCAACTCCTGAAATTTGATAGATGGTTCAATCCACGGGCAGCGGTTCATCATGAAACCGTGGCGTGCGCAGGAGCAGCGCCACCGGTATGACCAACAGAAACAAAGCCGCCAGATATTCAAAGGCGGTCACATACGCCATCATGCCCGCGTGTTGCCGCAGGGAATTATACATGATTGCCTGGGCCTTATGTAAAGCTGAAGAAGCGGATATCCCGGCATGCATCAGAGCGATTTTTAAACCGGCAATGCCGGTCTGGTAGGCCCGATTCATGGGATTCACATTCGCCACCAGATACGTCTGATGTACCTGGGAGCTGCTTTTTACAAAGGCCACCGCGCAGGAAATGCCGATGCTTCCTCCGACATTCCTGGCCAGATTAATAATCCCTGAAGCATCACTTAGATTCCGCTTGGGAATAAAGCCAAAGGCCGCCGTATTAAACGGCACAAAGAGAAAAGCCAGCCCAATGCCCTGCACCGCCCGACAGATCGCCAAAGACATAAAATCAGCCTGCAAATTCAGCCCCGCCATCAGCATCAGCGCCACGACATTTCCCGATACGCCTATGCATATCAGCCAGCGGGTTTGCACGCGCGGCACCAGAAAGCCCACCAGCGGCATCAGCAGGAAGACCACCGCGCCGCCCGGGGCCAGCACCAGCCCCGCAAGTCTGGCGTCATACCCCATGAGCGTTTGCACCATCAGCGGCAGCAGCGTGGTGCTGGAATACAAGATTCCCCCGAATAAAAACATGCCTGCGGTGGCCAGGCCGAAATTTCTTTCCTCCAGCATCCGCAAATTGACAATCGGGTGTTCCTGATACCATTCCCAGATAAACGCGCTGATCAGGGCCAGTACCGCGATAGCCGCCAGCACACGAATAAATGGCGAAGCAAACCAATCCGCATCTTCCCCGCGATCCAGCATGATCTGTAACGCCCCCAGCCCAATGACCAGCAGGCTTAACCCCATATAATCAAATCCCGTCTCGCGCAATTTGATGCGCCGCTGATCATGTGGCTCATTAAGCAGAATGGACAGCAGAAATACTGAAACTATGCCGATGGGAACATTAATGAGAAAACACCAGCGCCAGGAAAAACTGTCCGTAATCCAGCCGCCTAACACGGGACCCAGCACCGGTGCCACAACTACCACAATGCCGTAGACAGCCATGGCGGTGCCGATTTTTTTTAAGGGAAATATATCCCGCAAAATAGCTTGTGCCCCCGGCTGCAGGCCGCCGCCGCCCAGCCCCTGCAAAACACGGAACATCAGCAACGTGCCGAATGTTGGTGCCATGCCGCACATCAGTGAACTGGCCGTGAACACGGTCATGCACAAGAGAAAATAGCGCTTGCGACCCAAGAGGGCAGCCATAAAGCCGTTCAGCGGTAACACGATGGCATTCGCCACCAGATAGCTGGTAAGCACCCATGTGCTTTGATCAATGCTGGTGGACATATTGCCCGCAATATGCGGCAGCGACACATTGACAATCGTGGTGTCCAAGACTTCCATGAACGCGGCCATGGCCACTACGGGCGCAACAACCCATGGATTAAATGTGCGGGGCGGAGCGATAATTTCACCGGCCTCAATAGCGCTCATCGCACCTTAACCTCCGGCACCGCGGACATCCCGGCCGCCAGATAGGGCATGGGTTTGGGCAAGTCTTTGAAAAGAATTTTAACCGGTACACGTTGCACAACTTTTACGAAATTGCCCGTGGCATTCTCCGGCGGCAACAGGCTGAATTCCGCGCCCGAGCCGGCCTGAATGCTTTGCACATATCCCTTGAAGGTATATTGCGGATAGGCATCGATGGAAATAGTTACCGGATCATTGGGCTTCATATAGGTCAGATCGGTTTCCTTAAAATTCGCGACAACCCACATATTTGGCCGCACGATGCTAAGCAGGGTGGATCCAACGGTCACATAATTTCCCGGCTCCACGGATTTTTTCGTCACATATCCGCTGACCGGGGCGCGGATCGTGCAATAGGACAAATTCAATTCCGCCTGCTGTAATTCCGCGCGGGCTTCATCCACCCGCCCGGTGCTGCCGCTGACATTGCTTGTTGTCTGCCCGACCTGCTGGGGCACCACGTTGACCGCCGCCTGCTGCGCCAGCGCTTTAAGTAAATTGGCCTTCGCCTGCAGCAGTTGCGCCCCGGCGGCGACACGGTTCTCCCGTGCCGCTTCCACACCGGCTTTGGCCTCCATCAGCTCGGCACGACGCGATAGCACCGTTTTCCCGGCGGCAGCCAGAATGGCTTTGGCGCTTTCCGCGGCGGCGCGATATGAATCAACCTGCTGCGGTGTCACATCGCCGGTTTTCAGCAACGAAGCATAGCGGCGATAATCCGCAGTCGCCTTCATTGCATTGGCGGCATCAGCCACGACATCCGCTTTGGCGCGGGCAATTGCTGCGATCGCGGCGGATACTTGAGCCTGGGCCTGATCAAATGCGGCCGCCGCCTGTGCCTCGCCGGCTTTGGCGGTAGCGATGGCCGCCCGCGCAATAGCCACCTGGGCTTGCGCCCCGCTTAAGGCCGCGGGACTGGTCCGTTTGACCAGTTGCAGGGAATATCGGCTACCGCGGCGCGCGGCAATCGCCTGTTCCAGCATCCCTTTGTAGCGGTCCACTGCCGCCTGGTAATCACGTGGATCCAGCCGCACCAGAACGGTTCCCTTTTTCACATATTGATTATCCAGCACCGGTACGGCCAGCACCTGCGCGGAAACCTGCGGGCTTATATAAATAACATGCGCCCGGACATAAGCATCATCCGTGGAGACATATTTTTCAGCATGAATGTACCACGGAATCCCCAGCACCACTGCCAGAATCAGCAGGACAATACCTCCAATGAGAAATATTTTCTTGCGTTTGCGTCCGTTGTCGGCCGCCGTGGATGGTGCTGGCTGCTGGGTACTTGGCCCCGTTGTTTCCGAGGGTGCCGCCGTCGGGCGCATTCTGGGGGTCGATGGATCAGTGGGTTCCGCCATATGTTTTACTCCTTGCCCGCGGCCTTTTGGGCCGCATGTATTCCAAATGGTTATTTTTCCGCCCCGGGCGGAAAACAGCGATCTTATGTTTCCGCACTCTGCTTTTGCGTCCCCGTCACCGGACGTTGCATAATAGCGCGTATTCCCCCCAGCGAAAAGGCCGTTATATGATCGGCGATCTCGTCGATGTCCGATGCACAATAGCCGCCCGTGCCCCGCATCTTAAGCACCACCGCCCGGCAGCGCAGATAATATTGGCATTGCCCGGCAATGCTGGAAACCACCAGATTCAGTTCACTGGGCGAAAGCTTGCGATCACCCAGCAATTCAACCACGGCAATCAATCGGTTGCGCCACGGTTCAATGACATCATGAATATAGCGCTCAAGCGCCGGCGACGGTTCAAATTGCTCCAGAGACAACATGCGGAAATACCACTCCGGCCTACTTTCATCAAGCAGTGAATCCAACGCCATGCGGACAAATGACCTTAAAGCTGTCAATGGGTCGCCGGTGGACAAATGATCCACATCCTCGGGCATTAAATGGCGGCTTAGCCTTCGGCCAAATTTCAGCGTTTCAAGATACAGATTCTCTTTGCTGGAAAAATAATAATTGACCGCCGCAATGTTGGCACCCGCTTTTTCACAAATCGTTTGAATTGTAGCCCGGTGAAATCCGTGCATCGCAAACACCTCGCCCGCCGCGATAAGCAGACGATTTTTCGTCGAATCATCCTGTGTTTTTTCAATATTTTTCGTCACATCACACTCCAGTGAGCTAAATCATCTAAAAATCATTTTAAAAAGCCCATTTGAAATGTCAAATGCTCGGTACCCGCATCCCCACCCCGCCGCAGCGACACGAGGGCGAGCTGCCGGGGTTGCAGCATTGAAGTACCGAGGAGTTAGAAGGGGGGACGACCGCTAATGTTAGCCGACACATTTATGTGCCGCTGTCCGGCGATGCCTGACCTGAAATTCGGGCACGCGCTATGCCATCCAAAACAGCCTTTAATAAAAGACCACGCATCACGCGGGTACACACCGGGCTTCACAAAAGATCTCAAATTTGAAATTTGAAATCTGTGATATTTAAGGGGCGAGAACGGAAAATAGAAAGCAGTCTCCTATGATGCCAAGCCTCACCCGCGCAGGATGAAAAAAGGCTATATTGTTTCGCTGTTGCGAGGG
>DAHVEJ010000135.1 GCA_027313145.1 Phycisphaerales bacterium
CTCGCCGCAGCCGACGGTTCCGAATATCACCGGCGCGATCTCCCCTATTAAACGACAATATTGACCCCGCCCGGAAACATGGCCACGCCCGTTGCAAAGGCCCGGCGGTGCCTCCGGGGAAAATTACTGTATTACGTGCCCCCGGCAGGTGCGCCGCATGGAGCTGTCCGGCGGGGGGTGTCCGCAGAGTAGCCGGTTAGGCGGCTGTGGATTAGACTTTAGCGAGGTTCAGGGGAAGCAATGCCGAACGGGTTTCGGAACTTATGCAATCCCCGTGTGGATGGGTTCGTTGCGGTTAATGATTTACGCTAATACCATTTTGTTGTTGGCGGCCGGCTTTTTGCTGGCCGGCTTTCTCATCATAGCCGCCCTGGCTCGGCGCTCGGCCTCCACCGCAGCTTATATAAGCATTATTTCGCTGCTGGCGGCCCTGGGGGCGGCTCTGGCGGCCATTATCCTCCGCCTGGCACACGCCGGCGTACCGGGACAATCGCAGACGCACAGTCTTTCATTTAACTGGTTACCTCTGCCGCGGGCCATGGCCATGGGCGGCACGCCGATGATTACACTGGGTATTTCCAGCGGATCGTTGAATCTGGCTTTTTTCATGTTATTTCTGTTCATTGTGCTGTTGGTTCAGGTGCACACGCTGGGGATGCTTAAGTACAAATCCATTCTGCCGGATTACTTTGCCCTGGGCAATTTAACCGCATTTTTCCTGGTTCTGGCGGCGTTGTCCATCAACGTGGCGCAGATGTATCTGATGCTGGAACTGGCGGTTTATACCGCCTGCTGCATGATGCAGTGGACCCATCGACCGCCTGAGCAGCCCATTGCACGACGCATCCTGCTGCCCCATGTTATTGCCGATGCGTTATTTGTTCTGGGAATTACCATTTTTGCGCTGCATGGAACTCCACTGGACCATCAGCTTCTCTTTGGCCATGCCCCGACACGGATGGCCGGATTTGTCTCGGGAATCGAACAGCCCATTGCCTCACTGAACCCTTGGTTTCCTGGTTTAACCTGGCGGAGCCTGGGCGGTGTGTGCCTGGTGGCCGCGGCGCTGGCGAAAGCCGGGCAGTTTCCCCTGCATACCTGGGTGCCCGAAACCATTCCCGCGTTGTCAGAGGCAAACGCCCTGCTGGCCGGAACACTGATCGCCGGCGGCGGCCTGTTGCTTTTGGCGCATTGCGTGGGGCTGCTGAATCTCAACGCCGCGTTAACGGTGACGATGATGGGTGCCACGACGCAGTTCTGCGGATCATGTATCGCACTGGTGCAGAAAGATATTAAACGCGCTGTGGCTTGGCTGTTAATTGCTCAGACGGGTTTGAATTTGGTATTTTTCGGTTCCGGGAACGAGGCGGCAGGTTTGTTGGGGGGGCTGCTGACGGCTCTAATTTATTGCGGACTGTTTCTGGCTGCCGGCACGGTTTTACGCGCCAGCGACGGCCAACGCGATATGACCCAACTCGGCGGTGTGTGGAGACGCTTGCCTATCACCGCCATCGTTAGCGGCGTATTGGTATTGGCAGCCGCCGGTGTGGGCTTATCAGGAATGACGGAAATCATGCGGCAGGGGCTGCTGCACGTTCACGCCTACGCCTGGGGAATTGGGGAATTCGGCAAGTGCTTATATTGGGTGCCGCTGATTATGTGCTACGTGACGGCCCTGGCGTTGGCGCGCTGGTGGTATTTGATTTTCGCCGGTAAAGCGCGAGGCCAACCGCTGGAAGAGGGCGAATTGGCGGTGCAGACATTTCCCCTGCTGATTTTGCTGGTGGGGGTCATGATTGCCGGGCAGCCGTTTGTCGATCTTTCCGGTTTATTTGCCCATGTGATGGGAATGCCGGGGATGCAACATGTGCGTCACATTCCGGCAGGATTTGATGGAATGTTATTGCGGCCATTGGAATGGCTGGGGCCTGCGGCCTTGGCGGTAGTGGCATTGGTCTACGCCGGCGGATTGCGGCAGGCCGATGCGCTGCGCCGGCGCGCGGGGCTGAATCTGGTATACCGGTGGCTGGCGGCAGATATGTATTTTGCGGATCTGTTTGCGGTTCTGGTGGGCTTGCCCGTGCATGTGATTGGGAAGGCGGCGGCGTTTCTGGACCGGTGGGTGGTGGAATGGCTGCTGGTAACTCTGGCAATTGTGATCCGGCTGGCCAGCATTCTTGTGGCTGCGGCGGAAACTGGATTAAATGTTTCTTTCTGGGAACGCCTGGACCGCCCGGCGGGGGCGGCGGCCGGCCGGCTTCATTTGCTGAAGCGCGACAGGCCGATGGTGTATGTCGTCTTGGCGCTGGTCATGCTGGGCGTTATCGCGTTGCTTTCGGTATGGGTTAGTAAATAACGCCATCCTCCGCGGATCGGAAATGCGGTTATTTACCGGCAAGTTTGAAAGGTTGACTTGAAACCATTTTTTTACAGTTCGATTCTGACATGGCTGATGCTGCTGCCGTTAATCGGCTCATTTATACTGGGGATTTTGCCCATCGGCCGTCTGAGGCTGATTCGCTATAGCGCCGTGGCCGTCAGCGCGGGTAATATGCTAATTGCGTTGGCGGCGGCGCGGCTGTTTAACTGGTCGCCGCGGTTTGCCGATCGAGCGCAGTTGCAGCAAAATGTGATGTGGTTTCGCGATTTAAATGTTCACTATCATGTCGGTGTGGATGGCTTGTCCATGGTGACGGTGCTGCTGATCTGCGGCATAAGCCTGATCGCGATCCTGGCCAGTTACGGCGTGAATGCCCAGGTAAAGGCTTATTATGTGGTCATGCTGCTTCTGGAAGGTTGCGTGGTGGGGGCGGCCGCCAGCATGGATTTGTTCCTTTTCTATCTGCTTACTACCGTTTCGCTATTTCCCTGCTTCCTGCTCATTGGCGTGTGGGGTGGGGCACGGCGAAGGCCGGCGGCACTGAAAATGGCGCTGTTCTGGATTGCCGGCTCGGCGGCAATGCTGGGCGCATGTCTGCTGATAAGTCTTTCAACGCGCGGTGTTGGAGGCTTCGGACAAGGCACTTTAAGCTTTACACGCATCGCCCAGGACCCGCAATTGCGACTGGCTTTGGGGCCGGCCAACCCGTGGACAACAGCGGCCTTTTGGCTGCTGATGCTGGCGCTGGGCATTCGGCTGGGAACTGCGGGCGTACATTTCTGGCTGCCTGACGCCGTGGCTGAATCCGCAGCGCCGTCCGCGATGATGATTATTTGCTCGCAATTTCTCCTCGCGGGTTATGCGCTGGATCGGTTTGTGGTGGCCCTGTTTCCCGTGCAACTGGTGATCTGGCGCAATACCCTGGCCATTATCGGCGCAGCCGGCGTGATTTATGCGGCCCTTTGCGGCCTGGCTCAAAGTGATTTCCGCCGCGTGATTGCCTATTGGCTGATCGGGCAGGCGGGCTTTGTTCTTCTGGGCGTTGCCGCGGGAAATATAACCGGCTTCAATGGGGGCTTTTTGTTAACGCTTGGCGCGTCGGTAACGACAATGGCTATGCTATGGACCAGTCATATTATTGAAGTGCGGGCCAGCCACCGTGACTTGCCGCGCCTGGGGGGGCTGGCCCAGGTAATACCGGATTTATTTATTTTCTCGATGATTGGCTTTATGTCGGCGCTGGCGTTGCCCGGTCTGGCGGTCTTCGGCGGCGACCTGCTGACCATACTGGGAATGTTTCGTGCCGCATCCGCTAGCGCAAGACAGCACGTGCTGATGGGTCATGCCCTGTTGCCGGCGGCGCTGGCGATGTGTATTGCGATGGTGCTTATGGCGGCGGTGCTGTTGTGGACCATCGAGCGGCTGTTTTTCGGGCCGGGGCGTCCGGAGCATCAGCATTTTCATGCCTTGTCGCTGCGCGAACGACTGGTATTTTTGCCCTTGATCATCGCATTGCTCGCGGGAGGAATATTGCCTACGCTGCTGGTGCTGGATCCCATTGCGCCGGTGCTCCAGACACTGGTGCGCGAGCTAAGCGGCGTTCTGCATTAACCGCGGGAACTGATCGGCAAAAGGGCTGTCACAAACTCAGGGTGTTTAAAATGTTTTTATCGGAAATTATTGCACAGGAGAGCCACGCCTGACGTACCACGTTCTTGCCATCTTAGCCCCGCAGATTGTACTGTTGATTACCCTTGGGGTTCTGGCACTTACGGCGCTGCTGCCGAGCGGCACGTCGCGCTCGGTCAGTGTCATGATCTGTTTTACGGGCCTGACGATTGCAACGCTGACGCAACTGCGTTTTTATCCCCGGACGTTTGGTACGGTGCCATCGAACGATACATTATACTGGTTGGTGATAGACCCGATGGGATGGGTATTTACCAGCGTTATTCTGCTTATCGCAACTGCGGCGGTGATGACCAGGCGGCTAATAAGTCCCGGTGGGCAGGGAGATTTGCGATTCTGCCTGTTGGTGACCCTTAGCACGCTGGGCTGGAGCGTGATGCCGGCATTGCATAGTTTGCCGATTATGGCCGGATGTATGCTTCTGGCATCGCTTCCAATGGCGGTGCCATTGACCTTTGGGACAGCGGGTGACAGGACGTTTGCAACGGTGGCCCTGCTGGCCAGTTTGCTGGTAATGCTTTTAGCCCTGGCGGCCATGGCCCAGGGAGGTTTTGGCCTGCGGATCGGCCCATCGCTCATATCCGCACCGCACGGGGCATCAGCATGGTGCGGCGTGCTGGTGGTTTTATTTATTTCACCCATATTATTCTGGGCAGGCAGCCTTCCACTGATCTGGTGGTACGGTAGTGCCGCCGGGGATGCCCCCGCCTCCACCGTTTTGTTTTTGCTGCTGGTACCGGCCATTGGATCCTGCGCGGTTTATCTGCGAATTATGCATCGTTTAATTTCCGTCGCGCCCGCGGCCGCCAACGCCGTCACGCTGACGGTCATTTTTCTGGGCGCTCTGGCCGTTTTCGCGTATGGGATTAAGGCTATGTTCCAATTCGTGGTTCCGGATATTTTGGGAAATATTGTCGGGATATTCATGGCCTGCACCTTTGTGACTCTGGCCGCGGGGATTTCGTTAAGTCATGTGGCCCCTGCGGATTTGGTGGGGTGTGTGCTGTTATACGCCCTTACCGCGGGGATTGCGGTCGGTTCATCCGTGGGAATTATCGGTCGAAAATCGTTGGGATTAAAACATCAATGGCCGTCATTTACTCGCGTAAAACCCTTGTATTCGCTGCTTTTACTCGTGGCCCTGTTATCGCTTGGCGGTCTTCCTCCGACACTGGGAAGCATTGCCCGAGTCGACTTGTTTCTGGCCGTCGGACGCGGCACCGTACTGGGGCTGACGGTGTTGGGGATCAACGCGCTGGGAGTTCTACTGGGCGGCAGTGCCGTGATGCGCGTTGGAACTTATGCGCTTATGGGGATGCCGGAAATAGATTCGCCACAGGCGGGTACGGGTAAACGCCGAAAGAAGCGGCGCTTGACCGCCGGGCTGTTGCTGCTGCTGACGGCGGCCGGGATCTTAAACGCCTTCGCGTTGCCGGCGTACAATCCGATTCAGCAACTGGCGACCGCCTTTGCTCCGACCTGGGTAGCGCGGTGAACGATTCGTTCGCGGCACCGGCGTAAAACGCCTCCCGGCCAACTTGTCGGCTTTATTTTTGCGTCAAGGCATTTTCGTTTTCCGTCAAACGCACAATACGCTCTGGGCATTGTCTACGCTGTGCGGTAGTATTTAATCGCATGCCGAACAGGCGGTTTTAAAAGCCGGTTGAATATCGACTTGTCGCACTTGTCCGGTGGTTAAGCGCCGGCAAAATGAGCCGCGGCGATTAACCAAAGTGTGCACCGTCAATCAGAAGGACCTAATAATGAGCAAAACTGAAACTATCGTTGTTAACGCCCCGAAAAACCGGTTGGTTGTACCGAACGCCAAAATTGGAATTCGTCCCGCCATTGATGCGCGGCGCGGGGGTGTGCGGGAATCCCTGGAAACGCAGACCATGGACATGGCGCGAAGCGTGGCGGAGTTATTCACCGCCAATTTGCGTCACGCGGATGGCACGAAAGTGCAATGCGTTCTGGCGGATACCACGATCGGTTCTATGGCGGAAGCGGCACTCTGTGCGCGAAAATTCGCGATGCAGGGCGTGGGGGCGTCCATCACCGTCAGCCCCTGCTGGTGCTATGGTTCAGAAACTATGGATATGGATCCGCTGATTCCCAAAGCGGTGTGGGGATTTAACGGTACCGAACGACCCGGTGCGGTGTATCTGGCGGCGATCGGAGCGGCCCACAGTCAGAAGGGGCTGCCGGCGTTTAATATTTACGGTCAGGATGTGCAAAGTGCCGACCAGACCGCGATTCCGGATGATGTGCGGGAAAAATTGCTGCAATTCGCCCGCGCGGCCGTGGCGGTTGCGGATATGCGCGGCAGGTCGTACTGCTCGATTGGTTCTGTGTCGATGGGTATCGCCGGGTCGGCGGTGGATGCAAGTTTTTTTGAAGCGTATCTGGGCATGCGGGTCATGAATGTGGATATGACCGAACTGGCGCGAAGAATTGACCGCAACATTTTTGATACCCGGGAATTCGCGCAAGCTCTGACCTGGACGAAAGCCAATTGCGTTGAAGGGCTTGATGCCAACAGCGCCGCAAGCCGACGAAGTAGAGCACAAAAAAATAAAGAATGGGAACACTGTGTAAAAATGGCGATCATCGTGCGTGACTTGATGGTCGGTAATCCGCAGTTGGCAAGCCTGGGCTTTGGAGAAGAAGCCCAGGGGTATAATGCGATTGCCGCCGGTTTTCAGGGGCAACGTCAATGGACGGATCATTATCCAAATGGCGATTATCTGGAAACAATTTTGAATTCCTCATTTGATTGGAGCGGTATCCGCCAGCCGTACATTGTCGCAACTGAAAATGACGCCCTCAACGGTGCGACCATGCTTTTCGGCCATTTGCTTACCGGATCGGCCCAGGTATTTGCCGATGTGCGCACGTATTGGAGTCCACAATCGGTGTTTCAGGCCACCGGGCACGAACTTCAGGACGATGCGGCCGGTGGAATACTGCATTTGATTAATAGTGGTTCGGCGGCATTGGATGCAACGGGTTGTCAAACGCAGAATTCGCATCCGACCATCAAGCCCTGGTGGCGGATTAAGCCCCACGAGGCGGCGGCTTGTATTCGTGCGGCTCAATGGTGTCCGGCTATTTATGAATATTTCCGCGGGGGCGGCTTTTCCGTGCGCTATCGTACCCGGGGCGGAATGCCGGTGACCGCGGCTCGCCTGAATCTTATCAAGGGATTGGGGCCGGCGTTGCAGATCGCGGAAGGCGTGACAATTGATTTGCCATCCAACGTTCATGATATTCTGGACAAACGTACCAACCCGACATGGCCCACCACCTGGTTTGCGCCGCGCTGCACGGGGCAGGGGGCGTTTCGCGATGTGTATACCGTGATGAACAACTGGGGGGCTAATCACTGCGCATTAAGCTCGGGGCATATTGGCCATGAGCTGATCACCCTGGCCTCCATGCTGCGCATTCCGGTGTACATGCACAATGTGCCGGAAGATCGCATTTTTCGTCCATCTGTCTGGACCGCCTTTGGCGCTGCCGAGCCACAAGCCGCGGATTTTGCCGCCTGCCGCAATTTCGGCCCGCTGTACGGGAAATATTAATCCGCGCCGTCCGCCGCGCACTAGATGATCAATCCGCTGGTTGATCCAGTGGTACCAACCGATCACCGGATTGTCATTCCCGGTTTTCTGGAAGTGCTTCGGCGATATAGTTGCGCGACGGATTAACGGATACAATCGTCACCTTGCCGCGGCGTTGGCTGCGGTTGATTGTGTTTGCACGGCTGGAAGACAAAAATATGGCATCGAAGGAAGACGTACTTGAAGCATTGCGGTCGGTTCAGGATCCCGAATTATTTAAGGATATTGTGAGCCTCAACATGGTGAAGTCGGTTGAGGTGCACGGCACAACGGCCAAAATTGATGTGGAGCTTACCACGCCGGCGTGCCCGCTTAAGGACCGAATTCGCGCGGATGTGACGGCGGCGGTAGCGCGGGTGTCGGGCATTACAAAAGTGGATGTTACCCTCAGCAGCCGGGTGCGATCGGGAAGCGATCCGCGGACGATTCTTCCCGGCGTAAAAAATATTATCGCGGTGGGAGCGGGCAAAGGGGGCGTTGGTAAAAGCACTATTTCAGTGGCCATTGCGGCCGGACTGGCTTTGCGCGGTGCCACTGTTGGGCTTATGGATGCCGATGTCTATGGCCCATCGATTCCCACGATGACTGGTTTGGAAGCCCAATCACCGGCGGTGCAGGGTGACAAGATCATCCCGTTTGTCGTGGGGCCGCACGGGCAGAGCATCAAAGTCATGTCCATTGGTTTTATTGTTCCCCGCGAAAAGGCTCTCATCTGGCGCGGCCCGATGGTGCACGGCGTCATCAAGCAGTTTCTTGAGCAGGTGCAATGGGGTGATCTGGATTATCTGGTGGTAGATTTACCGCCGGGCACCGGAGACGTGTCTTTGACTTTGGCGCAGTCTATTCCATTGACCGGGGCGGTGATCGTTGCGACGCCGCAGGAAGTGGCCTTGATGGATGCGCGCCGGGCGGTGCGAATGTTCCAGCAACTGGGCGTTTCGATTCTGGGAGTGGTGGAAAATATGAGCTATTTTGTCTGCGATCATGGAACGCAGTATGACCTTTTCGGGCGCGGCGGCACGCAGCGCATGGCCCAGGAAATGGGCTTGCCCTTCCTGGGCGAACTGCCTATGGATATCCGCATTCCGCGGCACGGTGATAAGGGAGAACTCTTTGCGGGTTTTAAAGCGGGTTGTCCGTCCCAGAGCTTCCTTGACAGTATTGTGGAAAACCTCGCCGGCCAGATCAGCGTGCGCAACATGACCCGCCCGGCGGCAAAATCTTTGAAACTCGAGGTCACCGAGTAATCGCGACACACCAGCGGCATTACGTCATTGGCGGCGGGAAAGGGTTCGCATACAATTCATGGGTAACGGCCGATGGTGGCCGAGCAGGAGTTTTTTGTGGCAGAAGAAAAATTTGATCTGGTTATTGTCGGTTCCGGTCCGGCGGGTTATGTCGCGGCGGTGCGGGCGGGTCAGCTTGGAAAAAAAGTGGCGTGTGTTGAGCGTGCGGAACTGGGCGGTATTTGTCTGAATTGGGGTTGCATTCCCACCAAAGCTTTGATTCAGGATGCCCATGTCATGCACCAGATGCACCGCGCCGCAAGTGATTACGGCATTGCGGTGAACACGGAAAAAATGCAGTGGGATAAAATTGTGGCGCGCAGCCGATCGGTGGCGGTCACCATGAGCAAGGGCATTGAATTTCTGTTCAAGAAAAATAAAGTCTCAAAATTTTCCGGCACGGGCTTTATTCCCAAGCCCGGAATGGTGGAAGTGCGCGACGAGAAGGGCACGGTGACCAGCACGTTGCAAACCAATAAAATCCTGATTTGTACCGGGGCACGCAGCAAAGATTTGCCGAATATTAAGCCGGATGGAAAAAGAATTATTACCAGCCGGGAGGCGATGATCCTGCCGAAAATACCGGGAAAAATGCTCATTATTGGTGCCGGCGCGATCGGTGTGGAATTTGCGTATGTGTACAATGCGTTCGGCACGCAGGTGACATTGGTGGAAATGCTGCCCAATATCCTGCCGATTGAGGATTCCGATGTTAGCACCCGCCTGGAAGCCATTTTCAAGAAGCGTGGCATTGATATTCGCACCAACAGCAAAACCGAAAAAGTCGAGGTAAAGCCCGATGGCGCTGTAGTAACGCTGTCACGGGATGGTAAAAGTGAAACATTACCGGTTGACCTGGTGCTCTTGGCGGTCGGCGTAACGGGTAACGTGGAAAATCTTTTTGCCCCCAGTGCCACGCCCATGATGGATCGCGGTGCCATTAAGGTCGATAAGAGTTTCAAAACATCGGTGGATGGCATCTACGCCGCCGGTGATGTGATCGGCCCGCCCTGGTTGGCGCATGTGGCAAGTATGGAGGCGACCATTGCCGTAGAGCGTATGTTTGAGGTCAACAATCGGGAAATGGATTACGCTACCATCCCCGGTTGCACTTATTGTTACCCGCAGGTGGCCAGTGTTGGCCTAACTGAGAAACAATGCCGGGAAAAATCGCTGGACTATGAAATCGGCAAATACAATTTCGCCGCCAATGGCAAAGCGCAGGCGATGGGTGAGCCGGAAGGCTTTGTTAAATTAATTTTTGACAAGAAATATGGTGAGCTTCTCGGAGCGCATTTACTGGGGGCCGAAGCTACGGAAATGCTCGCCGAACTGGTTCTGGCCCGCAGGCTGGAGGCTACACGCACTGAAATTGCCTCAACCATTCACGCCCATCCGACGCTTTCAGAAGCGGTGATGGATGCGGCCATGGTGGATGGGGGGCACTGATCGTTCTGGTGCCAAGAGCAAGGGAACTTGCCCCGAGGATCGTGCCGGCGTAGATGCAATGGCATGCGGTGCTTCCATACACGGTTCGGCCGCGGAAATTCAGGATGCACAACTGCGGGTCAAATAATGCTGCGACGAGTTAAAAAAAAAGGATTCGCATGGAATCAGATAATAATCCGCTGTTAAATAACCCGAACATGCCGCCGGTGCCGCAGACCCCGGATGTTGGCAACGCGCCCGCTGCGCCATCGGCGGCCGGCTTGCCACCTGTTGCCGCAGTATCGCCTGTTTCTCCTGTGCCTCCCGGGCCTGCCCGTTCCGCCGGTAAGCCCAATCCTGGCATTAGAGAAACCTTGGAAACGGTGATTCTGGCGCTTATTCTCGCGTTCACGTTCCGCACATTTTGCGTGGAAGCATTTGTTATTCCGACCGGTTCCATGGCTCCAACGCTAAGTGGTGCGCATTTCCGGGCCGTGTGCCCCATGTGCGGATATAATTTCAATGTCAATGCCAATGTTGATCAGCAATGGCTCCCCGTGCGTGATCCGGAAACCGGTCAGGTTGAATCCACGCTCGTGCGTGTGAACAATGGTGAATTGACCGATCCCCATGCCATTCCCGCACCGGGTTACACCATGTGCCCGAATTGCCATTTTTTAATTCCCGCGGACGATTTGCGCGGCAAACCCATCCTCAAGCGAATTTACAGCAGCAATAATTCCTCTGAAACCTTGCACTTTCCATACACCTACAACGGAGATCGTATTCTGGTGATGAAATATCTCTATTGGTTCTCGCCTCCCAAACGATGGAACGTCGTGGTATTCCGTGAGCCGATGTTTGGCAAGCAAAATTTCATCAAGCGGCTGGTGGGATTGCCGGGCAATACCGTTGAGATCGTCAATGGGGATGTATTTATTGACGGAAAAATCGCGCACAAACCGGTGCATGTCGAAAAATCCATGCTGCAGGTGGTCTACAACAACGACTTTTACCCCACCGATGCCGGGCGCGAACGCATGAATGGCAATCGCTGGAGTAACCCATGGGTGGGCGAGCCACAAAGCAGTAGCGCCGGAAAATGGTTTACCGGCGGCCCGGTTATTAAGTTCTCAACCGCCA
>DAHVEJ010000136.1 GCA_027313145.1 Phycisphaerales bacterium
GTGCTGTACCGGCGTGCCCCACCCCCGCAATGGCTTTAATTTGCTTTGGCCCCCCATGGGATGTGTACGCTTTTACCACGGGTGCCGGGGGCACTTTTAATGGTGGCTCAAAAGAGCATCCTGCAGGAATCGCTAAAACCGATATCATAAGCACCATGAACCGGAATTCCGACCTGCTGCGACGGAAGAACGATAGAAAATTTGCTTGGGCGGGAAACAGCTTCATCCCCTTAGCGAAATACCCTGCCAACACTTAACTCCCCAGTACTTCCCGGAGAATCATTTGGCGGAAGTATAGACGCGAAAGCGACAGAGGTCAAATTATCATTTGAAATCTCTATTTTGCACCTTTGCCGTCATCGTAGACGCCGGCAAAATAAAGGGCCAGTTTCACCGCAAAGAGGGAGCTTTGGTACGTATTTTTTGCGAGTTTTCAGATAAGATCAAGCAGGATCAGCGAAGCAACTGCGATGCTCTTATCGGTCGATAATACAGATTGCGGGCAATATTGCCGATAATGATACTGGTGATGGTGTCCAGGTGCGGCTGTCGCCGATGCGCTATCGATAGTGGCGAGCAAGCCGCCGGCGGGAACCCCCGGGTTCGCGTTACTGATGAGCGTGAGGTTGGCGGCTTTTCCATTAAGCCAGCGGATTGGAATAAAGAAGGGAATGAGGTTCATTCAGGCATGAGCGATCCATTAACAGCCTTTATGCAACGGCTGAAACACCCAACGAAATTTGCCATCGTAGGTTTTGCGCTTTTGCTGACCGTCGCGATTCCGCTTTATCAACTGTACGAATCACAGACCAGCAAAATACACACTGCGCAAATGGAATCCACGTGGGCGCGCTACAGCCAGTCGATTATTAAGTTAATGACTTTGATCCAGGCGCATGAACAGGCCGTTGTCGCCGCGGATCGGCGTGAATTCCTACCCTCCGGAAAAAGGGCAACCACTGGTGATGAAATTGACTATCTGATAGTGAATATTGGGCGACAAAACCGAAATCTTTCCGGTGCACTACATGTGCACGGATTATGGAAGGTCGTCATTAAGAACTGGTACAAGTTGAAATCAGCCGACAAAACATTACCACCGCGGCTTTTAGTTCCACGATACACGGATGAATTATCGCATATTTGGAATATCGCTTTGGTCGCCTCGGATTATGCCCAACTGCGGCATGATCATGATCCGTCGACGCTTGGCATGATACAAATTGTGCGCAAGCAAATTCCTGATGCGCTTTCCGACGTTGGCAAGCTGCGCATGTTATTGCTTGAAAATCCGCGAACCCTCTCGCAGGCATTCGTACAAAGTAAACGCATCCACAACCTGATTGAGCGTATTCATTGGGGAGATATAAGATCACTTCGACACAACCTGCAATTGCCGGTGCAAACAAGTCCTGATTTCCTGACACTCATGACCTCTCATATATCCCAGCTTTCGGTACTTAGCCAAAATCTCATGCGACTGTCGGACAAGCCGGGTATCCTCGACTCGGACACGCGGCTCCGACTACTTTTTGTTGCTGACAACATTGCGGAAAATATTTCCGGCACATCAACTCTGGCCATGCACTGGTTGCAAAATATGCTCGCCGCCAGACTTGCAAACTTACGATTTTGGCTGGCGGTCACGGTGGGCATGACCCTGACGGTTGCCGCAATCATGGCATTTTTATTTATCTCCATGTATCGGTCATTAATTGGCGCGATCATGGAACGCAGCACAGCCGAGAGGCGGGTTCGCCAAATACGCGATTTGTATGATGCCCTTAGCCAGACCAACCGGCTCATCGCCCATCATTGCCGCCAGGAAGAATTATTTTCAGAGGTATGCCGGATTATTGTGAGGCTGGGGCATTTTGATCTCGCGGCAATTGTCACGTTTGATTCGACCACCAGCCATCTGGTACCGGTCGCCAGCGCCGGACCGGCAGTGAGCACATACTTAAATCGCATCGTGTCGGCTGATGACAATTCGTTGCCTCCGGGCTGCCAGCCTATCGACAATTGCATAACAACGGGCAAACCCGTCATCATTAATCGACTGGAGTTTTTGTCACCGTCGCGTGAATGGGAAATCCAGGCGGTTCAAGCGAACCTTAAATCAGCGGCAGCATTTCCCCTGGTCCGCCATGGCGCGGTCGTAGGTGCCCTGGCGATTTATTGTTCCGCGCAGGAAAGATTTGACGACCAATTCACTAATTTGCTGACGGAAATTTCCAATGGAGTATCATTTGCCATCGAAGATAGAGCACGCGAAGATTTTCGCAAGGCTTCCGATCAGGCCCTGCGAGATTCTGAGCAGCGTTATCACGTGGTCATGGAGGCTGCCGGCGATGCGATTATTCTGTCGGAAAGTGACGGGCGGATTATTGAAGCCAACCGTCGGGCGCTGGATCAACTGGGATATACCCGCGAAGAGCTTTTGCGTATGCCCGCGACTGCCCTGTTCCCCAAAAATCAGCACTCAGAAATCTTAGCCAGATATGTTAAAATCCTGCTTACCGGCCGAACGGTGGATTCTAATGTCACCATTCTCCGCAAAGATCAACGCACTTTTCCGGCCGATGCCGTTGAATCGCGAGTGGACCTTCAAGGCCGTCATTTGATATTAAGCATTTTCCGGGATGTCAGCGAACGTAAGGCGGCGGAAGAGCGCATACACTACCTGGCCTTTCATGACGCCCTGACGGGCTTGCCGAACCGCACGCTGCTAATCGACCGCATTGAACAGGCCATTCGGGAAGCGCAGCGCCGGGACAGCCTGGTGGGCATTCTCTTTCTGGATCTGGACAATTTCAAAACAGTCAACGATACCCTGGGCCACGATTTTGGGGACGAACTTCTGCAAAGTGCGGCTATGCGCATCCGCAGCGCATTACGCGCTGAAGACACCCTGGCTCGATTGGGCGGTGACGAATTTATTGTTCTGATCACCGATCCACAGTCACCGGCGGATGTGGCGGTGGTTTCCCAGAAAATTATCGACGCCATGAATGTCCCGTTTGTCATAGCGGGCCACACCTTCCATATTACATGCAGCATCGGCATGAGCGTGTTCCCGCGGGATGGCAAGGACAGCGGCGTATTGCTGCGGACCGCAGATGAAGCGCTTTACGAAGTGAAGAAAGAGGGCCGCAATCGTGCGACATTCCATACCCCGGAAATGCACGAAGCGGCGGTTGAATCGATACGGCTGGAAAATGACCTGCGCGAAGCGATCAGGCTGGATCAGTTCGTCCTGCATTATCAGCCGGTGATAAATCTTCAGACCGGGCGGATCGTCAGCGCTGAAGCCCTGATTCGCTGGCTGCATCCTGAACGCGGACTGATTTCTCCCTTGCGCTTTATTCCGTTGGCCGAGGAAAAAGGGTTAATACTTATCCTGGGCGAATGGGTCATGCGCACCGCGTGCGAACAAAATCGACAGTGGCAACTTGCGGGTCTTCCGGTGGTTCCAATTGCCGTAAATCTTTCCGCGCTGCAATGCCGCGAGCCTTCACTGGAAAATACCGTTCGAACCATCCTGAAGGAAACAGGCGTGGACCCGTCACTGCTGGAGCTGGAAATCACCGAAGGAACGTTGATGCAGCAGACCGATGCGTTGCGCGATCGTATGCAGGAAATCAAGAAACTTGGAATTCGCTTTTCACTTGATGACTTTGGCACCGGCTACTCCAGTTTAAGTTACCTCACGCGTTTCCCGATTGACACTTTGAAGATAGATCGGTCCTTTATCCGCGATATGATGGATGACCCCAAAGATCTCGCCGTGGTGGACACCATTGTCGATCTGGCGGATAACCTGCAATTACGTACAATTGCCGAAGGCGTAGAAAAAATTGAACAAGTGACGCTTCTGAAACTGCTGGGTTGCCATGCCATGCAGGGCTATTACTTCAGCCCGCCGGTGCCGGCGGACCAATTCGCGCAGTTTTTACTTACGGATCGGCGATTGGAGGATGTACCGCCAGCACCCCATGCGCATGGCGTAGCTCCCGCCACAGTCGCGTAAGTGACGCCACGGTGAGCGCAAACACTGGCAAAGCGTATTGGCTAGTGCCAAGAAAAAAACAAAGGCGATCCATGGCGCGTTTATCAAAAAAAACGCTATAATATAACAAGGCTCGCGTGAGGGAGGTTCATTCACGGCTCAAATGCTTGCCGTGTAAAACGGGCCTGATACGAAAAAGAATGGCTATTACATTGTCTTTTTTGTTTGAATGAGCTCATAAAAAAGCATCTCGTTGGTGCAGCCTATTTTTTTGCTGTATCCGGGAGTTTTTGATATTTTTAAGGATGATACGCAATGGCTAAGAACATCGAAACCGACAATCCGCTGTATCTGGTGGCGACTGATCCAATAAACCTGTGGCAGAATTGCCGCGGCAAGCCCGTCAATTCATGGTTGACACGCTTTGATCGCTCCGTTGAAGTTCAGTTAATCCATAGCCGTGAACAGAAAAAAGTGACATTTGAACCTTTTGACGGAGGCGAAAAGGAAAAGGGTCTGCGCATCAGCGCGACCGATCAGGCGTTTTGGACCAATCTGGTCAGCGGTGCCAGTGCCAAGGATCACCGTCGCTTTCAGATTTCCTGCCGATTCACCAGTTGAATTCAGCGGGCGGCTGAATGGTTCGGTCACACCCAGAGTTTGGCGGGATTGTCAATGGTAAGTTGATCGACGATCTTTGGGCCGACCAGTGTCTGGGCGCGTTCTAAACCATGTAGCCGGGCACCGGCATGGGCAAACCGGTGGCAATCGGAACCGAGCATAAAATATCGCCCCTCTTGCAGAAAACGCTCCGCCAGAAGTCGTTGTGCTTCCGGCTCTGAGCCGCCCAGAGGCCCCAAATTACCCTGGAACAACAGCCCGCGCTTCGCCAGTGTTCGAATAAGACTGGGATTCTCCCGCATCACCATCATACGTTCAGGGTGGGCTAAAATCACCGTAAATTCATTGGCCTGAAGCCAGTCAACACACCGATCCGCCCACGCCGGCCAGTCAGGCTCCCACAGGTCCGCCAGGACATAGCGTGTATTCATTCCGAAGGTGGGAACGCCGGATGTATCTTTCCACCGCGCCATTTCTGGAGACAATCGCAATTCACCACCGGGCCGGAATTCCGCCGTTATTCCGGCGGAACGCATCTGTCGGCGAAATTCGTCAATGGCTGCCAGCGTGGCCTCTGGACGGATGTCGCACATATCAGTCGGGCCGGTGTGGGGGGTGAGAAAAAACCGGTTATACCCCTTTTCCATAAATGCTTTGATGCACGGCACGGCGTCCGCAAACGTGCGACAACCATCATCCATGCCAGGCAGATAGTGATTATGTACATCAATTCGGCCCATGGCTGATTTCCTGTGCTTCGACCATAAACGCAGACGACGGGCGATCATCCGGAAACCGCTTCCATTGCGGCATCCGACCGTCCCATGCGTTTGCGATCATTTTCTTTGAGATAACGCTTGCGCAGGCGAATGGTCTGCGGCGTAATTTCAACAAGTTCATCATCTTCAATATATTCCAAGGCGATTTCCAAGGACATGTCCCGGGGTGGCTTGAGGATGATGTTTTTATCACTGGAAGTGGTGCGCATATTGGAGAGTTTCTTTTCGCGGCACACATTGACGGTAATGTCGGTGTCTTTATTGTATTCGCCGACGATCATACCTTCATACACTTCGTCGCCGGGCTTCACGAACATCACGCCGCGATCCTGCAGGGTGTCAAGGGCATAGGCGTTGGTGGTGCCCAGTTCCATGCTGACCATGACACCATTCTGCCGCCCCGGCAAGGCTCCGCGGATAAACTGATAATCATGAAACGTATGGTGCATGACCGCTTCGCCCTGCGTGGCATTAAGCAGTCGCGTCCGCAACCCGATTAAACCGCGTGCCGGGATGGTAAATTCCAGGTGAGTCATATTTCCCTTGGAGTCCATACGGACCAACTCGCCCCGGCGGTTACCGATGGCTTCCATAACGGAGCCTACATGCTGCTGCGGAACATCAATCACCAGATTTTCCACCGGTTCGCACTTGTGGCCGTTAAGTTCTTTGAAAATTACTTTCGGTTTGCTGACTTGAAGTTCGTACCCTTCGCGGCGCATATTCTCCAGCAATACGCCCAGATGCAGCAGCCCGCGACCGCTTACGCGAAGCGAATCGGCCGAGGAGGTATCCTCCACACGCAGCGCCACATTGCTTTGCAACTCACGATACAGGCGATCGCGGACATTGCGGCTGGTGATAAATTTACCTTCACGGCCGGCGAAAGGTGAATCGTTGACGCTGAAAATCATGCTTAAAGTGGGTTCATCAACATCAATAAGGGGCAACGCCACAGGATGCTCCGCCGCCGCAATGGTATCTCCGATATCGACATCTTCAATACCCACCACGGCACAGATATCTCCGGCTTCGACATGCTCGGCTTTTTCCCGGCCTAACCCTGCGAACAGATATAATTCGGTGATATTATGCGATTCATTTTTGCCATCCCGTTTTAAGAGCGCAATTTTTTCGCCCTTACGCAGATAACCGTTGAAAACGCGGCCAATACCGATACGGCCGACGTATTCGTTGTAGTCAATATTTGTAATTTGCATCTGCAGCGGCTTTTCCAAATCGGCCACCGGTCCGGGAATTTTCTTGACGATGGTTTCCATTAACGGACGCATATCCATATTGTTGTCGGCGGTTTCAAGCCGTGCGAAACCCGCGCGACCCGAAGCATAAATGACTGGAAAATCAAGGGCGTCATCATCCGCCTCCAGTTCCACAAACAGATCGAAGATTTCATTGAGCACTTCATCAGGCCGCGAATCCGGCCGGTCAATTTTATTGATAACCACAATGGGCTTGATGTGATAGTGAAAGGCCTTCTTGAGCACAAAACGGGTTTGCGGCATCGGGCCTTCGAAAGCATCGACCAAAAGCAGCACGCCATCGGCCATTTTCAGCACGCGCTCCACTTCCCCACCAAAATCGGCGTGGCCGGGTGTGTCGATAATGTTAATCTTCCGCATAACGCCCGCAGAATCAACATAGTTCATCGCCACATTCTTGGCCAGGATGGTAATGCCGCGTTCGCGTTCCAGCGGGTTATTGTCCAAAATCAGTGTGTCTTCCGACATTTGTCCAGTGCGAAACATGCCGGATTGCCGTAACAATGCATCGACCAACGTGGTCTTGCCGTGGTCAACGTGGGCGATAATGGCGATATTTCGTAATTCATCTCGGCGTTTCATGATAAAAATTCCAATTTTTCAAGGTATATCCGGCAGCTCTATGCCAGCCGCCGTCCAGTCCGCTTCGCGCGGTTACAGCGCTTATGTGACCCTCACGCGGTCACAATGCCAAAGACCCTCATTATATCGCATTTCAGGGCAAATGACCAAGCAACGCGGATAATTCATGAATCAGGTGAATTTTGACGTACTCCGCGCTGGGGCAACGCTCGCCAAGCTCCGCTTGAAGCGAGGTCACCGGACGGGACAGTCCGCAGGGGTTTATCAAATCGAAAAAACTCAGATCCGTGGTTACATTCAACGCTAATCCATGCAGCGTAGTCCAACGCCGCAACTTGATGCCGATGGCACAAATCTTTGCCATTGCGTCCAAGCCGCCCCGTGTGGATTTTAACCAAACACCGGTAGCGCCGGCCTCCCGTGTTGCGGATAATTGAAGTGCGGCCAGCGTCTGAATCACCGCCTCTTCCAACAATCGCATGTAGTCATGTACTCGTAACTTGTAATGATTCAGAGGAATGATCGGATAAAGTACCAGTTGCCCCGGACCATGGAAGGTAATATCCCCCCCACGATCGGTTGATTCCACCGCCACGCCGCGGCCGGCCAATGTCTGTGCATCGGCCAGCAGATGCTCTGATGCGCCGGGATGTCGGCCAATGGTAATCACCGCAGGATGCTCCACAACAAGCAGTGCCCCTGCGGGATATAAGCCGTTTAGCACTTTTTCATGCCATTGCAATTGGATGTTCCACGCGGCGCGGTAATCCATGACGCCCAAGTCCACGGCAACCAGATCAGCAATCGGCGCGGGCAGCGCCGTGCGGCCCTCCACGATTGTCTCGCGGTGATTTGCGGTGCCCATCGCGATAGAACTTTCGTCCCTCATTGCGCCGGATTCTCCCTGGCATGGAGAGCGGGTGCGACAGGGCGTTTTGTCTTTTTATGGATTAATCCATTGCTTTTCGTCAGATTAGCGGATGGCGATTCCGAGGTGTTACCTTCTTTTAGTGCCGCGGCTAAGACTTCGCCAACCGTCTTAACAAACACAAACTTCAGATCTTTTTTCAACTGCTGCCGGACTTCCTGCAGATCCTTTTCATTGCGCTGCGGCAGGATAACGGTTTTGATACCGGCATGTTGCGCCGCGATGACTTTTTCCTTCACCCCGCCGATGGGAAGTACCAGGCCGCGCAGGGTAATTTCCCCGGTCATAGCCACGTCAGGCCGCACCGCTTTATTGATAAACAGTGACGCCAATGCGGTGTACATGGCAACGCCGGCCGATGGTCCATCCTTGGGGACCGCCCCCGCCGGTACATGTACATGTACATCGATATCACGGAAAATCGTCGGCGTTATCCCTAATTTTTCCGCGTTATTTTTCAGCAGCGAATAAGCGGCATGCGCCGATTCCCGCATCACGTCTCCAATTTGGCCGGTAAGCCTCAGCCGCCCCTTGCCGGGCATCCGCGTGGCTTCAACAAATAATATATCTCCTCCGGCGGGAGTATACGCCAGGCCAGTGGCGACGCCTGGCGTTGCCGTGCGCAGGGCCACTTCACTTTCAAATATCAGCGGTCCAAGGTATTTCGCCAGATCATCAATCTTCACAGTTATTTTGCCCACTTTTACGGGGGGCGATTCACCCGCCTTCGACTGCATTTTAACGGCGGGTTTCTTGCCTTTTCCAACGGCTACGGGTTTCCCGGTCGCACCAACGAGCGTTGCCGCGACGCCACGCATGACCGAGCCGATCATACGCTCCAGATTTCGCACCCCGGCTTCGCGGGTGTAACGTTCGATGAGCGCTTCGAGCGTGGCGGCGGGAATTTCGCAGTCTTTGCGTGTAATGCCGTTTTCCTTGAGTTGGCGCGGCACCAGGTATTTTCGCGCGATCAGCAGTTTATCCTGTTGCGTATAACCCGGAATTTCAATCACCTCCATACGGTCGCGCAGAGCCGGTGGAACCGGTTCCATATAATTGGCGGTGCAGATAAATATGATATTGCTTAAGTCAAATGGAACACCCAGGTAATGGTCCTGAAAGCTGTTATTTTGCTGCGGGTCCAGGACTTCCAGCAGAGCCGCCGATGGATCACCCCGGAAATCCGCACCGAGTTTATCCACTTCATCAAGCATCATGACCGGATTGTTGGTGCCGACTTTCCGCAGTTCCTGAATAATACGGCCCGGCATGGAACCGACATAGGTGCGGCGGTGGCCGCGAATATCGGCTTCATCTCGCACGCCGCCGAGGCTCATGCGCACAAACTTTCGCCCCAATGATTCCGCGATGGACTTTCCCAGACTGGTCTTTCCGACGCCCGGCGGCCCAAGAAAGCAGAGAATGGGCCCACGGCCCGAAGGATTGAGCTTGCGGACCGCAAGAAATTCAACAATGCGTTTTTTTATTTTTTCCAGATCATAATGATCGCGATCTAAAATCGCCCGCGCCCGATTAATATCCAGATCATCCTGCGTGGATTTACTCCAAGGCAACTCCGCAACTGTTTCCAGAAATGACCTTATAACGCCATATTCCGGCGACGCCTGTGGTACCGCCGCCAGGCGGGCCAATTCACGATCCGTCTCTTTTTTCACCACGTCCGGCACTTTGGCTTCGTCAATTCGTTTCTTAAGATCAGCGAGTTCCTGGCTTTGCTCATCAGCCTGTCCGAGTTCTTTTTGTATGGCCTTCAACTGCTCTTGAAGAAAATAGTGCCGCTGATTTTTATCAATGCTGGATCGCACCTGCGACTGAAGTTTCTCTTCAAGTTCCAGAAGTTCTATACGTGTAGCGAGCTTTTGACGGACCATTAACAGACGCTTAACGACATCGGTTTCCTCCAGCAGCGCCAGCTTGTCCGCAACGGAGTCATGCAGATTAGCCGCCAGAAAATCCGCCAACGTGGACGGAGAATCAATATCATCAAGAATCGTCGCCGCCTCATCGGGAATGTTAGGCGACAATTCAATCATCCGTTTGGCGGCCTGTCGGACGCTTCCCACCAGCAATTCCGTTTCCGGACCAATGTTTTCCACGGCATCAGGCAGAGCTTCCACGCGGGCTTTAAGGTAAGGTTCCTGTTGTACGAATTCCAATACGCGAAAACGCACCAGACCATGGACAACAATGCTCTGCTGGCCATCCGCCGGGCGCAGCATTTTCAATACAATCGCCACGGTTCCCACCGCGTGCATATCGCCAGGCTGCGGGTTTTCCACGCTTTCGTTTTTCTGCGTGAGCACGCCGATAATTTTGTCGCCGGGCATCACATCATCCAGCAGGCGGCGACTTTTATCCCGTCCTATACTCAGAGGTATAACCGCCCCGGGAAAGGCCACCGCATCGCGCACGGGCATGATGGCAATAATTTCCGGAATCCGCACCTGATGCAGCATAGGCCCGGTGACATCCGCGGTTGTCGCGCCGGGCGCATCGGGTGCTGCGGGGCCTTTAGACCCTGATGGCTTATTTTCGCCTGACTTAGGATCCGGTGATGGTTGTGTCTTTTCTTCCGCCATAGATTCCTGCATGTAATATCCGCTACTTTCACCGCACATGAAGCGCAATTCCCGCTTCCATGCTCACCGCGCTTTTGGCAATGTAATCCAAAGCATTCCCGCATCGTAGTGGGCGGAAATTTTGCCGTGATCCACATTGGCCGGCATTTCAATGCTTCGGCCGAAACAGCCATGATCGATTTCCATCAGATGTACCGCAACCGCCTTTTCCTTACCGCTGGGCATGGGACAAATCCGATGCCCCCGGATGATCAGTTGATTGTCCGCGACGCTGATCTGAATGGCATTTTCATCCATCCCCGCCAAATCCGCACAGACCATAAAAGCACTATGCGTTTCATATAAATTCACTTCCGGACGCCATGAATCCGTGGCCCAGGATTGGAACATGCCTCGACTTATTACCGTATCGGCCAAAACTTTAGCCATGCGATTGAGCATGGCCGATTCCTCCAGACCTGCGAATTCAATATCACTCACGGTAGACTCCTTGGCAATGAGAGCGCCGCGGGACAATACGTCCCGCGGGTTGATTTATAGATACTATTGTAGTTACTTAGCGCCGCTTGGCCAATCCAAGGCTTTACCGGGGTTTTACCGTTCTGCGGTGCCGCCGGTACAACAGCGTAAAACGCGTGGAATCGCCGCAAGTCCTAGGAGCCTGTCCGAGTAATGGCCGGGATTGCGATGGGTCTGAAATGTCCCGTATGCGCGGCGGAGGATCGAGCC
>DAHVEJ010000137.1 GCA_027313145.1 Phycisphaerales bacterium
CGACGACACCCGCGAGTTCGGCCTTTTCACACTCAAGCTGTTTCGGCAGATCGTGCTGGGCAACCCGCAGTATGTGGATTTGATCAAATCCGATCCCTATACACATCGCACCTATTACATGGGGCTGGTAGATGCGCACAACCACGTTAATTTCTATGATGGAATGCTGCGGGTAGTTGACCCCGATGGCAAGGAATATCTGAAATTTTCTCCTGATCAATATGCAGATCATATTGCTGAGCACGTTGAACCTTGGAGTTTTGTAAAATTCTGCTATCTCAAGTCATTGGGGTGGCATGGTTTTCAAGAAGGGCCTCAAAGCGGCATCTTCGCCGTGGCTCCCCTTGCGCGGCTCAACGCAGCTTCCGGCATGGCCACGCCGGAGGCGCAACAGGCTTATGAGGAATTGTTTGCTACCCTTGGGGGTCGGCCGGTTCATCATACTCTGGCCATGCACTGGGCACGTGTGGTGGAAATACTGTATGCTGCGGAGCGCATGGTGCAACTGATTCACGATCCGGAAATAACCGGCACCAATCTTCGGGTTATCCCCACGGCTTTACCGCATCGTGGCGTCGGGGTGGTTGAGGCACCACGCGGTACGCTGTATCACCATTATGAGACGGACAAAAAAGGGCTGCTCACCAAGGCCAACCTTATCGTGGCTACACAGAACAATGCTGCCCGGATCGCCATGAGCGTGGACAAGGCCGCGCACGGTCTTATCAAAAAAGGCAATGTTACCCCGGGCCTGCTAAATATGGTGGAGATGGCCTTTCGCGCTTATGACCCCTGCTTCGGTTGTGCATCGCACGCCTTGCCGGGGTTCCTCCCCCTGCGTGTGAGCATTTTCAACCGCGATCATGTCCTGCTGGACCAGTTCGAGCAGCCGTGACGGTCATGCGTCAGCCGCGTTGTCCAGTGCATCGGAAAAACGCGGTAATGTGGATAGGTGAATCTCCGTGTCTTGCTATCCGTAAAATTCCTAGGCGCGTATCAGAAGTACGGCGAGGATCAAATCACCACGTTCTTCTTGGTCCCGTCGGTGTAGAACCTGAAACACGATGATGGGCCAGTATTCACTAGGGTGCGACACATTGGCGGATTTACACTGGCGGCCGGACAATACGATCAACTGCGATGAAATGCGGTTGTCAGCGCGTCGCCCTTGGCATCGCGCATCGGTCTAAGCAGACCTAAAACACCTATTGCGTTTTAACTCACCGCACCCAACAATGATATTCAAGCTGCAAGAATATGTGGCGTTCCCTGCCGTGAGAAGATGACCGGCGAGGGAGCGCAAGTTGATGTCGCGCAAAGTGTGCGCGGAAAGGACGATCTTTATGCCAATGTCTTGGACGCAATGGAAAAAATTCATAGCCGCGCATGCTAAAAGTGCGGCCATGACGTTTGTGCTGATCGTGTTTCTGGCGGTCTATATCGGGTTGACGCGCAGCCACTATCCCGCAGTCGCCGTTCCCGTCGGGACGGCTCATCACATCACCAGCACGCCCGGCGTATTTCATCCCTTCGGCTTTCTATATACTCCCAGTTTTACTACCTTTGAACGTTATGCCCTCTTTGCCGTTCTATTTATCGCATTGGCTGGACTGGCTTATGCCGTCATACTGATGCGGATCATACGCCGGGCGGATCACGGAACAGAAAAAATGCAGGAGGTCGCCCATGCTATTCGGCAAGGATCCATCGCCTATCTTGGGCGGCAACGCCGCACCTTGCTGCCTTTAATTGTGATAATCACCGTTATTCTTGTCGGAACCGCCAGTTGGACCACTGCGGCCGGTGCGAGTTTACCCATTGGCCGGGGCATTGCATTCCTTATGGGCTCCTTGTTTTCCATGGCCGTGGGCACTATCGGTATGCTCATGGCTACCGAGGGCAATGTGGTGGTGGCCGCCGCGGCGCGGCAGGGTTTCGGTAAAGCCCTGCAATTGGGGTACCGCACCGGTACCGTCACGGGCATGCTTAACGACGGCCTGGGCCTTCTAGGGGCGACGACCATTTTCATGTACTTCGGTGATCGCGCTCCCGAGGCCTTGCTCGGCTTTGGGTTCGGCGGAACCCTTTTGGCATTGTTCATGCGTGTGGGCGGAGGAATTTATACCAAAGCCGCGGATGTGGGTGCCGATCTGGTGGGTAAAGTTGAAAAGGACATTCCGGAAGATGATCCACGAAACGCTGCGACAATTGCGGACAATGTCGGCGATAATGTCGGCGATTGTGCCGGTATGGCCGCGGATATTTTTGAAAGTTATGAAGTCACGATGGTAGCGGCCATGATTTTGGGGTGGGCCAGTTTCGGACACATCGGTATGCTATTTCCCTTGCTGGTTAGAGCGGTGGGGGTTTGCTCGGATATGATTGCCACCTTCAGCGTGCGGGCTGCTGATAAGGGTTCGGATAAAGATGCCATGGCCGCGATTAATGGCGGCTATCGTCTCGGGGCCTTGATCAGCACCATTGGTTTTCTTCTCGTGGGGTTTTTCTATCTGCGGTTCAGCGGCGCTGCGCTTGCGGAAAATCCAGGTTTGCGGCATGTCTTAGCCGCAGCGCCCTGGTGGGCTAATTTTGGTATTCATGGTTTGGATATGCGGCCCGCGGAAGCAACGTTTATCGGTGTGATACTGGCTCTGACGTTGAATTTATCCACGGAATACTTCACTGGAACGCATGAGCCGCCGGTGGATTCTCTGGTGAAGTCCTGTGCTACGGGTCATGCTACCAACATCATCAGTGGTTTGGCGGTGGGCATGGAAAGCAGCGTCAGCGCCATAGTTATTATTGCCTGTTGCATTACTGTCAGCAGTCTTATTTTCTACGGAACAAATCCGATTTTTGTCGCATACGGTGTCGCGATGGTGGGTATCGGAATGCTGACGCTTGCCGGTAACACCCTGAGCATGGATGTATTTGGACCCGTTGCGGATAACGCCAACGGCATTGGAGAAATGGGTTACGACCCCGAGGAAATGGGGGCCAGGCAACATAGCGCCGCTCGACAGGTACTTGCTGATCTGGATGCTACGGGGAATACCACCAAGGCCCTGACCAAGGGCGTCGCCATTGGTTCCGCGGTGATTGCCGCCGTGAGTCTTTACGCCGCATTTATCACACTGGTGGCCACCGGCGGTGTATCGGATCATGCGCACATCAGCGGCAAAGCCTACCAGATTATTTCCGGAATTATGACCGTGGCCAGTCCAAAACTGCTGGTGGGGCTGCTTTTGGGGGGCGCGGTACCATTTCTGTTCAGCTCGATGACCATCCGGGCGGTGGGCCGGGCGGCGTTTTTAATCGTGAAGGAATGTCGCTTGCAGTTCCAGGATGAAAAAATATGGAGCGGCGAAACCAAACCGGATTATGCCCGGGTGGTCAATATCTGTACCGCCACGGCCCAGCGTGAACTCATCGGTCCAGGATTTCTGGCGATTTTATCTCCCATTCTCGTGGGGTTTTTGTTGGGAGTCGTGGCGTTGGCGGGGTTTCTGGCCGGGGCCATTCTCTCCGGTCAATTGCTGGCGGTATTCATGACCAATTCCGGCGGTGCCTGGGACAACGCCAAGAAAACCATCGAAGATGAACCAAGAAATCTGAAAGCCAACACCGGCAAAGGGTCTGAACGGCACAAAGCCTCGGTGACCGGTGATACCGTGGGGGATCCATTAAAAGACACCGCGGGTCCAGCGATTAATCCACTGTTAAAAGTGATGAACATGGTGGCGCTGCTGTCGCTGCCTTTAATGCTCCCCTTTGACGCTTCGCTTTGGCGGGCCGAAGCCGCTATGCATAAATCGGTCGTTGTGCATCCGCTTAGCCCCTATCCGTGGATTGCCGCTGCCGTCGGTGTGATCGCGATCGCTGTGATCGCCTGGGCCGTGTACCGCTCCAAACACGAAACCAAGGAAATGGCGGAAATGGAAAAGCAGCTTGAATCGGTGTAGTGCCGGGTTGGGTCAAGAGCGATGTTGCGTAATTATTTTCAGTGTGGTAGCCGCTTAAGCGCTGGGGCCCGTCCTATTGCGTATCGCGCAGCATCGCTTCTGTCGCTGTTGATTCTTATTGCAACCGGTCTCTGGATAGCGACCATTTTCTCGTTCCGCGGCAATGAAGGGCTGCTGGCGTTGGCCTCATTGGCCTTTGTCTTCGGCCTGCGCCACGCCATGGACGCCGATCATATCGCCGCTATCGATAGTATTACCCGTCGACTTTTATACGATGGTCGGCAGCGCATTTCCGTCGGTTTGATGTTTTCTCTGGGACATTCGACAGTGGTAATGGGGCTGTCACTATTACTGATTTTAAGCGTCCAACAGGTGCGCGCTTCACTGGGCCATTTAATGACCTTCGGTGGTATATTTGGCGGGGCGGTATCGGCGTTATTACTGTTGGTGGTGGGGGCGGCCAATTTCATCGCATTATGGAAGTCGATTCGTAACAATCGGGAAAATCTGGGGCATAATGTATCAACCGATACTCGTCCGCCCGCTTCCGGAGGTTTGTTTACATTGCTTTTGGGACGCGTGTTGCGGCTGGTGGATTCCAACTGGAAAATTTATGGCATCGGCTTTCTTTTTGGCCTGGGATTTGACACCGCCAGCGAGATTGCCATTCTTGTCATTTCCGCGGGTGCCGCCTCGCGCGGAATGCCGTTGTGGCACTGTCTGCTGTTTCCGCTGTTGTTTACATCGGGGATGACGCTCATTGATACCGCGGATAACCTTTTAATTCTATCGGCCTGCAAATGGGCGCTGGCCACACCGCGTGGCACCCGGTATTACAATGCCGCCATGACCCTTACCACCGTGTGCATGGCTCTGGGTATTGCCGTGATTGAAGCTTGGGGACTGTTCCTGCCGACTCACGGCGGCTCCACGGCTGGCGGAATTGTCTCGTGGATAACAATTCTCAACAATCACTTTGCCGCCATTGGCGCTACATTTGTCGCGGCCACCGCCATAATCTGGCTAAGCCTTTGGCTGCTCTACCGCCTCCGCGCCATTCCCACACCACAGCCCACCAACGGATGATCCATCAATCCCGGATAACGTCGGTATCATACAGTCCCGATCACTATCGGGATGGAAACCCGCGCTCGCTACGCCCGTGTGCCAGTGAAAACCACGGTTTTATTTATACGTCTCGCAAATTCCGATAAACACCGGCACGCCTCAACATGATGCTTCACAAACATAATGTTTTATAAGCATCGTGTTGCGTGACATGCGACAACACTTTCCCCATCCGCACGCTACGCGAGGAATTGTTGCCGTTGTCGGCACAGCTCCCGAATTTACGCAACCGCCCACTGAAAAATTGTACATGACAAAATAATCGGCTGTGCCATCCCGGCAATTCCTGTGTGTCATTGTCCTTGCAGATCGCTGGCCAAGATGGTTTTGGAAAGCACAATGATTCCCTCGGCGTTTCGCAGTTGCAGTGTAATATGCCGATTGCCCGGCGGGCCGCCGACGTTAATGAATCCAAAGTTGTGTTCAAACACCGGTGCACCCAGTCTCTGCGCATTGGGCCATGCCACCATCTGCTGTGCCGGAATGGGCTTTGCCGCCAGAGACGAACTGGTCAGATCGTACAGCGGATATTGATCCAGGCCGTTGGGATTCGCCTTGCGCCGGGTTAATTCACCGAAGCGCCGATGACCGCTTAAAAACACCACGCCTGAAACATTATGGCTGAAAATCCAATGAATAAAGCCGCGTTGCTCCCGGGGAAAGTTTCCCCAGCTTTCATGCCCCGGATAATCTGCCAGCATCTGATCTCCGTCCACCAGGACTTTGAATGTGGCGCTGCTGTTAAGCAAATGCCGTTTTAACCATGCAAGCTGCCGCGTGCCCAGCATTTTTCCCGGAGCCTTGGACGTGGGATTAACGCGAAAACTCCGGTCATCCAGCAGATAAAAAGCGACATCTGAAATACGAAAATGACAGAACGTACCCAGCGTAGTACCGCTGCCGTAGCCGGGATTGGGCCAGAACTGCTCAAACGCCAGAAAGGAATCATGCTTGAATACAAACGATGAATCCGCGCGCGGCGTGCCGAAATCCCGGTCATCCCATGTGGCATAGATCGGGCACACGCTAAATAGCCCGCGCAAAGCGCTAAACATCCGCGATTGATCATAGCGTGTCAGTATAAAATTATATGCATGAATATACGTATATGGGAACCGGCTTAAATGCCGGGGCAGATAGGATGAATTCCCCGCAAAGATAAATGCCTGCGGCTGAAGTTGTGCGATGCTCTGCCAGATAGTTTTGGCGGGATAAACTGCCGTATCGGCGCAGGAACCGAACGCAACATGCACGGGCTTAAAGGTTCCATACGCCGGCACGGTATGGATAATGACCAACGGGGCCGGCAGCGGCACCGGGTGCCCATTGACCAAAAGCGTAATGCGATAATCATGATCCGGAAGCAAATCATTGAGTGCGGCGTTGACAATAAAGGGCGGTGGCCCCAGAACGGTCGTGCCCATGGCTGAAACCTGATTCCCTGTGGTAACGTCAAAACACCGCACCTTGACCCGGTCACTGGTGCTTAACTGAATCCACACACGCGCCGAATCAGGCGTAATACTGCCCACCAGTGGCCCGGCCACCACATGCACCGCCCATACACGGGGCACGGTGATCGTAAAAAGCAGTAACGCTGTCATGGTGCTGTAGAAAATAAACCGAAATGCCCCAGTCAAAGTCAACCTCGCAAAAATAACCGATCTCCATTGTCCCGCCAGAGAGGGGCAAATGGCAAGCGACTGCAAAACGGGCTGCGGGGTAGCCAGTCTTTGAGGGTCTCGGACTGCTGACATTGGCACGCGTGGACGGTTTTAGCTCCAGTGCGTGATCGCTAACATTCCACCACGCAATAGAATTCTCCAACCCGCCAACAACAAATAGCGTTGTTATGGCCTGGCTTGCATTTCAAGCCCTCGCTCTGCTGAAGCTTTCCTTATTGGTCTGCTGGCCTACCATCGCTCGCGCGCGTATCGGCAAGCGTCCGCCTTTTTTTTCCTGCCGATACGCCCGCCGCAAAGTTCGCACCACCACCGCGATTTCGGAACGGGTCGTGCCGCGCCCCAGCGATAACCGTACCGCGCCCAGTGCGACCGTCACTGGTATTCCCATCGCCAGCAGCACACCCGATGCGTGTTCATCGCCGGCATGACAGGCCGAGCCGGTGGAAGCCGCGATTTCCGGCGCAGCGGCAAGTACCTCGCTACCCCGCATATCGGGAAAGCAAATATTCAGCGTGTTGGGCAATCGTGGTCCCTCGCCGCCGGCGAGTTTCAATCCTGGAACACCTGCGCGCAGTATAGCCCAAAGTTGATCCCGGAGGTCACGTTGCCGACGGGATTCCGCCGTCATGTCTTTGTTCGCCAGTTCGCAGGCGACGCCCAAACCAACAATATAGGGAACGTTTTCCGTTCCCGGTCGTAGGCTACGTTCCTGCCCGGCACCGCGTAGGACCGGGGCCAGCCGCGTTCCGCGCCGCACATACAACGCACCGATGCCCTTTGGGGCGTAGAGCTTATGACCGGCAAGCGACAGCAGATCAACCCGTAATTTATCGACATGCACCGGAATTTTTCCAACAGCCTGTGCCGCATCGGTGTGCACGACGGCCCCACGCGCATGGGCCAGCGCTGCGATCCGCTCCAGCGGCATGACCGCACCGGTTTCGTTTTGCGCCAGCATGATTGTCACCAGCGCCGTATCCGAACGCAACGCAGCGCTAACGGATTGTTCCTCTACGTGCCCCGTGCGGTTTACGCGAACACGCTTGACTTCAATTCCCTGGCTTTCCAGCCACGCGCAAGGTTGGACTGTGGCCGGGTGTTCCACGACGGATGTCACGATATGGCGGCGGTCTTTACTAAGTTCCATGACTCCACGAATGGCGAGATTATTGGCCTCCGTTCCACCCGATGTGAAAACGATTTCATCGTCCGCGCAGTGCAGTAAATCGGCAACCTGACGGCGGGCCTGCTCCACGGCGGCGCGGGCAGGCCGTCCATAGGCGTGATCGCTGGAGGGATTACCGAATTCCCGGCGCAGAAATGGGAGCATGGCTTCCAGAACCTCCGGCCATACCGGTGTCGTGGCGTTGTAGTCCATGTAGATGGGGTGTTTGTTCTTGTTTCCCATTGGTTTTTCCTTTAAAACGTCAGAACCTGATCGCTGGTACGCACCCATTCGGAAAGCTCTACCATGGATGATTTATTCGCACCTGGGTAATATGATTCGCCTTTTGCAATTCCGCAACGCCCCTGGCACGTACCGCACACGCGCACCGCGACCCCGGCGGCAATCAATTCTTTGACAATCCGCACCAGATCAAAATAACCGTCCGGTGGTTTGATACTTTCACGGGCCAGATCGACCGCGTCGTTCATCAAAAACAGACGCACCGTTACACCGTCCTTATGCAACTGGCCGACTAACCGCAACGCGTTCCACGCCGCATCAGTACCGTCATACGGGGGATTAGCAAGGATTATCAAAATCGTCTGTGACATAAAAGGTACCTTTCACAAAGTAGCCAGACCAAATTCCACTGCAATCTGTCAATGCTTTTGCCACACCGCCAACGGTGTTGTGGCGGGAGATTGAAATCAGTGCCGCATCTCCGCCTGCCGCGTAACCTGGAAGCCCCGGGCCTCCCAATCGCTTACCCCGTCCTCCAGGCGAAACGCTTTATAGTTTTTAGCGCGCAACCGTTCCACCGCCTTGACCGCCAGTACGCAGTACGGGCCGCGGCAGTACGCCACGATGGGTTTTCCCCTAGGCAATTCGGACAGTCTCGCTTCCAACTCTCCCAGCGGTATTGATAGCGCGCCGGTAATATGCCCGGCCGCAAATTCATCGCTGGGCCGCACATCAATGACCAACGCTTTTCCGCTGCACACGCGATCCAGAAGTTCCTCGCGGTTTACCGGTTCCAGACCGATATGCCCGGCCAGGAATGTTTTTGTGATGCGGTCAATTTCCGCAAGTTGGCGCTCGGCCAGGCCTCGCATTTCCATGATAAAAGTACAGACCGCCGAGTCCGCGATGCGGTAAATGACATGTAAACCATCTTTATGTCCCTCCACCATGCCGGCGCTACGCAACACCTGCAGGTGCTGTGATGCGTTGGCCACAGAGAGATTGGCCTGTTGTGCCAGAACTTCGACATTCTTGGGTGCTTGGCAGAGCAACTCAAGGATTTCCAGCCGCTTGGGGCTGCAAACCGCCTTTCCAATGCGCGCAAATTGCTCGTAGATGCGATCCTTAAATTGCCGGTCCGTGTCCATGTTGATTTGCTCCTTTCCAGGCGACCATTACGTCACCATCCAAAATGAAGAGAAGGAAGACGGTACGGGCGTAATGTCGCCTTTCGTCCCAATTGTTTGCGGAGTTCATGGGCGACGTTAACCCCGCCAAAAGACCCGCCGACAATCACGATGCGTTTGCGATTAACAACCATGATCTTTTCCACAACAATCATTTTCTGTGAGCAACTACCAAGATTGCTCAATTAACTAATTGAATAATTGTATAGTGCCTCCATTCGGCGGTCAAGTATCCGCGTTCGAATCCTTGAGGGTGACCCCCGAACTTCCGGCCGGTCGTCACATTGTGCGCTCAGCCGTTTCCAAGCGCTACTGCGCTGGGCGCGGATGGCATAGTACGGTCTCCATCGTTTGACAAAAATACGATTACACGATATAGTGTAATAATGTGAAATGAGGATTTGTTATGCCGCGACCATTGATTGCCAAGTGCCCGCCAAAGCTGCCGATTTCGGAGCGTCCGCTCCTGACGGTGGAGCAGGCTAACGAATTGGGTGAACTGTTCTGGATTCTCAGTAATGACACGCGGTTGCGGTTGCTGCACGCCTTGGTGCGGGCCCAAGAGCTGTGTGTTAATGAGCTTGCCGCCGAGGTGGAGATGAAACCACAGGCGGTCTCAAATCAGCTTCAGCGCCTGGCAGATCGCGGTATTGTCGGCACGCGCCGGAATGGCACGGCCATCCATTACCGCATTGTTGATCCCTGCGTGATCAGCCTGCTGGAGCAAGGGCTTTGTTTGGCCGAGGATGCCAGGAGCCACGAATGAAGGACGTTTCCCTGGACATTATGAAGCCGGGCGAAGCCGAGGCGGTTGCCCGCCTGCAGGAAGCTGCCGGCGCCAAGAAATGCTGGCGCTGCGGGTGTTTACACCATTCGCTTGCCGCCATTGAGAAAGCGATTCCGATGGATCGGCGATCCACCGCTTTGGCTGTGGTCATTGAGGAGGCGCGTCAGCGACTGGTGCCGGTGCAGTACGACTGTCTCGGGTGCGAGGTCTGTTTTCCCCCTCTGGCCATGAACGCGTTGCAGATCAACGATGAGGCCTGCCCCAACGAAAAGGTGGACGCCCGCGCGGGCTGGCCGCCGCTTCCAGGATCTTACTCAGTGCTGCAATTTCATGCTCCGGTTGCTCTCTGCACGCTGACCGACGAAAAGCTTGCCGGCGAGATCGCATCACAACACTGGCCCGACGTCTCGATTGTCGGCATTATGTACACGGAGAATTTGGGCATAGAAAGGGTCGTTGAAAATGTCGTTACCAACGCCAATATCCGATTCCTGATCCTCTGCGGCCCCGACTCCCGTCAGACAATCGGGCACCTTCCGGGAAAGTCTATGCTGGCATTGGCTCGATCCGGATTGGATGCGGGCGGCCGAATCTTAGGCGCAAAAGGGAAACGTCCGATCGTGCGGAACATCGGCCGGGATACGGTGGAACATTTCCGACATACCGTTGAAGTCGTTGACCTGATCGGCGTAACAGACTTGACCTCCATTTCCCAAGCTGTCAGCGCGTGCAAGGCACGCTCGCCCGGCCCGGCTGCGCCGTGGATATCCACCCAGAACGTGCCGGTAATTTCCGGGTATAAACCCGAAAAAATGGTATCCGATCCCGCGGGATATTTCATCGTTTATGTGGATCGGCCAAAACGCAAGCTGTTACTGGAACATTACCAGAACACCGGCGTTTTAGACGTAATCGTGGAAGGAACATCGGCCGCTGAAATTTATATACCGGTAATAGAACGGCAATTCATCTCCCGGCTGGACCATGCCGCCTATCTGGGCAGAGAGCTGGCGCGAGCGGAATTTTCGCTGGGCACGGGAGAACCCTATGTGCAAGATGCGGCGCCGGAAGCGCGAAGTTCTCTGCCGGAGACCGATGCACCCTCAACCAAGACATCATCTTGCGGTTGTGGACCTGAACCAAAGGAGAACAAACGATGAAACACCTTATCTTTGCTATCGCAATATTTTTCGCGTTTTCGACGATGCTGCCCGCCGGGCTCATATTTTCCAGTATGCCTCCGGCGACGGCTCCCCGTTTCCCGACAGTCCGAGCCGTGGCCTCCCATCCCGCGCAATAT
>DAHVEJ010000138.1 GCA_027313145.1 Phycisphaerales bacterium
CCGCACTCCGACACCACTCCGTCAAGGTTCATAAGGCGCTCAAATTGGTCGGAATTCCGGAAAACTAAAAGACCCTGGGGGGGAGGCGGTCTTCTCAGGCATGGAAGATAAATGAATATAAGCCAGAATGAACGCTGCCCCAATGCCACCAACGATCAGAATGATCGCGACCGCAACGGCCATGACAAGCCGGCTGTGCCGCAGAAAACTAGTAGTTTCCAGGGGAACTTCTGTTTGCAGGGGTGTTGCTGAAGGGGTCGCGGAAAGTCGCGCCCAGCATGTGCGACAAACAACATGCTCTTCCCAGACGTACGGGCTGTCAGAAGCACCTATCACGCGGCCACAGTTTTCGCAGTTGGTGGTTTCTGTCACGTTGCAACTCGATGGTTTTCCGGCCTGGTAAATTAAGCGGCGACATTTATTTGTAACCGCCCGGCGTCGGTGTCAGACTTACCCGTCGCGGGATCTGCGACGACGCGCGAAATTTAATTATACCATCGCCTGCAGAATTCTACCCCGCGATTTCGTGCAGGGCCTGAAGTAGCAGGTCAATATCTGCTGCGGTATTAAAGTGTCCGGGGCTTACGCGCACGGTACCATCGGGAAATGAATTTAGCACGCGATGGGCGTAAGGGGAGCAGTGCAAACCAGGGCGCACGGCGATGGAAAAGGATTCATCCAGAATGCCACCAAGCTCCTGGGGACTGAATCCTTCCACATTAAAGCAGACGGTGCCCACGCGATTGGCGGCGGCATCGGGGCCGACTGGGCCATAAATATTCAGAGTGGCAATATCCGCCACCCCATCAATAAATCGCTGCACCAGAGCTTTCTCATGCGCCAGGGTTTTGGCGGGATCATGCTTAATAACAAATTCAGTCCCCGCCCCCAGGCCCGCGATGCCCACAGTGTTGGGTGTGCCGCCTTCCAGCAGATACGGCATGATCCGTGGCTGTGTTGCCGTGGAGGAATCACCGCCGGTGCCACCCTCACGGAAAGCTATCAAATCATCCATATTAATGGTCGTATTGAGATACAATCCGCCGGTGCCGGTGGGGCCTAAAAGTGATTTATGGCCCGGAAACGCCAGCATATCCACGTATTCATGCGATAGGTTAATTGGAACCGCGCCGATGGTCTGGGCGGTATCCAGCAGAAACAATACGCCATGTTCGCGCGCAATTTTTCCAACGGCTGCCGCCGGTTGCACTGTGCCCAGCACATTGCTGGCGTGGGTAATGGCGATCATGCGAGTTTTGGGAGTTATGGCTTTTTTGACGTCATCAGGATCAATCACGCCGGTCTGCGGGGAAAAGCTAACGCGCGTAAGCGTAATAAAGCCGGCATCCGCCATGCTTTGCAATGGTCGGCTGACGCTGTTATGTTCCAGCATGGTGGTAATGACGTGATCACCGGATCGCAGGATGCTTTTGAACGCGATATTTAAAGCATCGGTGCAATTCATGGCAAAAATAAGCCGGTGAATATCCGTCCCGCCGATAAATTCAGTTAATTGTTTCCGAACGCGATCAATCATCTTCTCCGCCGCCACCGCCATGCGATGCCCCGCCCGGCCCGGATTGGCGGCATCATGCGCCAGAAATTCCGTCATGGCGGCAGCGACTTCCGGCGGCTTAGGCCAACTGGTTGCAGCATTATCCAGATAAGTGACAGCGTTTTGTGAATTCATGGTTTGGCGGCCTCGCATCTAATTTCTATATATATGTCCAGCATTCTAACCTCTTCGCCGCGTGTGCTTGCAGCCCGGTGAATTCAACAGATTCCGGCTTTAACCGGGCTTTAGCGTTCAGCCGCGCCGCGATATTGTGCGGATCACACGCTTTCGATCTACCGCCGGAAACGGGCGTGGTCCTTCCGGCAACATGGAAGATGGTATCTGAACCAACATACTGGGAACCCGATCCGCGCGGGTCATTTGGCAGCCAGAATCCATACGCACAGACTACAACGTGCCAGCCGAGGATCACAACGATCTTCTCCAATGTGGATAACACAATCCCCGGCCGCGCGCCCTGGAATCAATCGCCGCGATCCCGCGTGTCCGCCGCATCACACCGCCGACAGGCCCTGCACGCGACGCCATGCGGAAAGCTGACCGGCGTGGTAGCCCTCATGCCATGTACCGTACATAAAAATGGTATGGCCGATGGTGGGGAATCGTTCTCTGCGGGCGGGATCCGGGTGCGGTTGGGCGAGCTGTTCAGGCTTTACATTTTTAAGCCGTTCAATAATTTGGGCGCGAATCGCCGCGAGATGATCCAGATAAAACGCTTTGGGCTTATAGAGGCTTTTATCCGCACTGGGGGTGCTTCCGCCGCCGTAAATATCTTTCCAGTTTGCATCCAGGGCCGGAGCTGTTCCGCCCAGCAACGCTAAAAAATTTCCTTCTACCAGCAGCAGGTGTCCCAGCACCCAGGCCGGATGATTGGTTTTGGGAGCCGGTTGCAGCGCCATCTGATCATCTTTCAGATCAGCCACCAGTTTCAAGGTCGCATTGCGCGTGTGGGTGATTGTGGCGATAAAAGCTTCGAGCATGAAAATAACTCCTGAAAAAGAAACATCAAAAACCAAATTTCGGCTGCTGATTCAGCTGCCGATATACTTGGCGTAAATTGCCTTGGCCACCGCGGCCTCGTGCGTGCCTTTAATAATAGCCCTTCCATCGGCAAAAAGCGTCAACTCATATTCCTTCCGCCGCTCGCCCTGCCCTTCACCAATGGCGCATTTAAGCATAAATTTATTAAAACTCGGCGTGCCCACCGCTCTCAAATTTTCCGCAATGCGGTCAAAATCCACCTTGCCGCCCGCCGGCTGAGAAATTTGCACCGCATTTCGTCCGCACAGGGCCGTGGTGCTGGAGCCGAATTTCCCGGACAAATACTCATAATTGTGATGCTTGCATGCGGGGCAATCCGCAATTTCCCGTGCGCGAGACACATTCAACTGCTGGAATCGATTATCCCAAAGATCAAAACTAAACAGCCGCGTGCTGACCGCATCGGTATTGCCCGTCAACAACTTCATGGCTTCCATAGCCTGCCAGCTTGCCACCACATTGACCGTCGGCCCCAGCACGCCCGCGGTATCACACGTCGGATTCATTCCCGCCGGCGGCGAGGTTTCAAATATGCAGCGCAGGCAAGGGGTAATACCGGGACGAATCACCATGCCCAGGCCCATGGCACTGATGCACGCGCCGTAAATCCATGGAATATTGAGTTTGATGGAAACATCATTGATTAAAAACCGTGTCTCAAAATTGTCCGTGCCATCCAGCAGCAGATGCTTATCTTTGGCGTACTGCTCAATATTATTATGATTCACATCCGCCACCACCGCCTCCACGTGCACATCGGAATTGATGCCCGCAATTTTGCGTTGCGCGGCAACTGATTTGGGCAACTGATCTTTAATATCCTGCTGATCAAACAACACCTGCCGCTGTAAATTATTAAGTTCAATAAAGTCGCGGTCAATGATGGTCATATGTCCGACACCGGCCCGTGAAAGCGTATTGGCCAGCACGGTGCCCAAGGCTCCGCAGCCCACCATCAAAACCCGCGCTGCCTTCAGCTTCTTCTGCCCTTCCACGCCAATGGGTGCCCAAAGCATCTGCCGGTTATACCGCGCCAAAGCCGGGTCCGCTTTTTCCAATTGTTCCGCTAATTCAGAAATTGCCATTCCGTTACCCTTCAACTACGCTGCCTTCAATGGGTTCCACCGTGACGCCTTGCTCGCGTAAAAACGTCAGTGCGGCGGCCACATCTCCGCTTTCGCCTTCAAACAATACCGCCATAATCCCGATTTCCGCGGTCACACTGGCTTGCCGGATATCAAATGTGACATCCGGAAATTGCCGCGCCATGCGCCACAGCGCCGGTGTTTCCACCATTGCTTTTCCGTTGAATGTTAACCATACGCGTTTGCTGGTTTTAGCCATGTTTCATCCTCCGGCAATGGCGGGCACAACGCTGACATCATCGCCATCCTTGATAGGTGTCTGCAGATTATTCAAAAAGCGGATGTCTTCATCATTGACATAGATATTTACAAAGCGATTTAATTCGCCCGGCTGTTTATAGAGTCGCTTTTCCATGCCGTTGAATTGTCCGCACAGATTTTTCAACGCCTCATCCACCGTGCCGGCCTGCACTTCCACCATATCTGCCCCGTTGGTCACCGATCGCAAGGGCGTGGGAATTCTGATTTTTATCGCCATGATTGTTTCTCCGTAGTTATCGCGGCTTTTTCTCCGCGTGACAATTTTTCAAATCCTTGTGGTCGCCGGTATAAACCCGGTGGTTCACCATTGCTCCGGCATTATACGCCGGCCGGAACTTTTGCCGGCGTCTGGGTCTGCTGTGCCTGATACTTGGCCATCAGGGCGTCAAACGCATCAAGTTTTGGCGGAATGGATGCCGGCGGCTCCAACTGATCCACGACCACTTCCACCGTTTTTAATCCATTACCGGTGATGCATACACAAATGCTTTCATCACGCGGAATTCGCCCGCTGTTAATTAATTTTATGGTGGCAGCCAGTGTGGTGCCGCCCGCCGGTTCAGTCCACGTGCCTTCCGTGCGCGCCAGGAGTTTAATGGCATCGACAATTTCCGCATCGGTGGCATCTTCACCCCAACCGCCGGATTGTTTAACCGCCTGCACCACATAAAAGCCATCCGCCGGATTGCCGATGGCAATGCTTTTGGCGATGGTTTTGGGCTTCTGCGGTTTAATCAGATCATGTCCGGCGCGAATCGCCTCCACCACTGGATTGCACCCGGCGGCCTGGGCGGAATAAATTTTCGGCTGGTTATCGGCTACCAGCCCCAGATCAATAAATTCCTGATACGCTTTGTAAATCTTGGGCAAAATGGTGCCACCCGCAGTCGGGCATACGGTATGTTTCGGCAATTTCCAGCCCAGTTGCTCAGCCACTTCAAAGCCAAATGTCTTGGCCCCTTCGGTGTAGAATGGCCGCAGATTCACGTTCACAATCGCCCATTTGTATTTGTCGGCAATTTCTGAACACAGGCGATTGACATCATCATAATTGCCCTCGATGCGCACCATGGTGGGGCCGAAAATCAGGGATCCCAGTACCTTGCCTTGCTCAAGATCATGCGGGATCATGACAAATGCCTTCAACCCCGCAACCGCCGCGTGTGCTGCCACGCTGTTGGCTAAATTGCCGGTGCTGGCGCAGCCCACGGTGTCATAACCCAATTCAATAGCTTTGGTAATGGCAACCGAAACCACGCGCTCTTTATAACTCCACGTGGGATAATTAGCCGAGTCATCTTTGATATATAATTCTTTCACTCCCAGAACCTTTTCCAGATTATACGCCCGACGCAGAGGCGTCCAACCGGAATACAACCCGGCCTTAGGTTCTCCATGAATGGGTAGTAAATCGCGGTAGCGCCATAAATTCCGTGGTTTGCTTGCTATGGATTCGCGCGTCACTTTGCCGCGCATGGCCGCATAATCATATTGAACCTCCAGCGGTCCAAAGCATACTTCGCACACATGCACGCCTTTTTGCGGGTATTTCTCCCCGCATTCTCGGCATTTGAGTCCCAGCACATACGACATTTACAACCTCCGCCCGGCTACACCAGCATGGTGATCGATCCGGAAAATAACGCGGCCTCTTATCAGGATGCACCGTTTTAGGATGCTGATTCCCGATAAGAGGCCGCGCGATATAACCAAAAGAGACGCTGATCCGCTTATCTATCCCCAAGTTCGCCGGAAATTCCGGCAAGCGGGAGGGAATTAGCACCCGCTTCTTACACCATAAAAGGCGTGAAGATGGGTTGCTGTGCCGTCAACGGGCCCGTCCCTCAGGCACTCTTGATAAGAGCCTTATTCAATTGTCAAGGGAAATAGTAGAATCCTTAGCCCGTATTGTCAAGACTTCTTCAAACAGACTTCTTCCAACACAGTGGCGGGTTGCGAAAATTTGAACTGCCACGCTGTTGTATTACACTATTCTGCAACCACGGCCTGCGTGGCGTTTGGAGCGACTATGCATGACACTGCCATTTTACTGCCCGCTAAGCCCCAAGCGACGAAATCGGTCTGTATGATAGTCGTGCTGATTTTATTCATTATTGCGCTTTCCGCCATCGCGGTGGTCAACTGGAAAGTGGGGCGCGGCGTGCCCATTTCGCACCGCTCAATCGGCGGGGGACATCATGTTCCGTGAATTAACTCTTTCGCCGCCTTTAGCGCACTGGGCCGATCAATAAAGTTGCCCTCTAATTGACGATCATAGAGTTCTTCGAGCCATCGCTTAAATCGCGGTCCGGGTTTTACGCCCATGGCAATTAAATCGCTGCCATCGATGAATCGATCCGGTGCCAGGGGCTTTTTTTTCAGTTCGGTAATATATTGCGTCAATTCCCGCAGTTCATCATCACGCCGTTCCGTGGCGTAAAGAGCCAGCAGATCCGCTGACCAGATATGGGCCAGCAGTCGCTTAAAGGCGGCTAATCGTAGCGTGCGCCATTGGGCCATGATCGGCAAATTGATTAAAAGCCATTGCAGCCATTGCGTTTCTTCCGAGCTTAGAACCAGATTTGTCTGCAATGCTTTAGTTTGGCGGATCAGTGCTTGGGCATCATGCTTGTGGTCTTCAATAAGGTCTAGAACCGTAGCTGCCAGGGCTAGGGGAAAAGACGCTTTTTGGGGCAGGGCCGCCAGCCGGGACAATTTCGTACCCACTTCATCCAACGCCGCATATTCTGGCCAGAAGCATTGCAGCAGTCCACTGCGGGCCAGCATCTGCACCGCACTATATCGCTGCGGGGCAATTAGCATTTTACGCAATTCCAGGCCGATGCGTTCGCGGCTGATTTCTGCAAGCCGGTTGGCATGAGTTACGATGGCTGTCCAAGTTGCTGGTTCAATGGAAAAGTTCAAACGCGCCGCAAAGCGGATCGCCCGCATCATTCGCAGGTGATCTTCACGGAATCTGTGGGCTGGCTCGCCGATGGCCCGGAGGATTCTGGCGCTAATATCCACCTGCCCGCCAACGTAATCAATGAGTTTCTCGGCCATGGGATCAAAAAATAATCCATTGCAGGTAAAATCACGCCTTTGGGCATCATGTTCAGCGGTGGTAAATTGCACCGTATCAGGCCGACGGCCATCGGAATAAACGCCGTCCGTGCGGAAGGTGGCCACCTCCATAGGGCGGTTACAATGGCGCACCATCACCACACCAAAGGCCGCGCCGACGCGCTTGCTGCGGGGAAAGATTTTCAAGACCTGTTCCGGGTGGGCGGACGTGGCAATATCATAATCTTCCGGCGTGTTGCCCATGATCTGATCGCGCACACATCCGCCGGCAAAATAGGCCTCAAAACCGGCGGCCTGCAATTTTCGCACAACTTCGGCGGCAATCTGCCGCGGCTCTGATCTATTCAACTCAACCATACCGTAGATTATACCGGCAGGCCAACTAAAGCGGGCAGCCGCTACGGCGACATCTGCGCCTCAAATGGCATCGCCGGAAGTCCCGCTTTATTGGCCAAGTTGGGTACCGCAACACAACTCCAGCCAAAACGGACAAAACGGGGATGCTTCACGTCCGTTGCCGAAACCACGACGGTATCGCCGACAATACGCGCCTTCGCTGAACCAAAGTGTTCGTTATCACCGGCCAGTTGGAACCAGTTCAGAGCGTTGCCATATCGCAAAATTAGGCCGCCATCCACATGTGAGAAGTGAATGACAACACGATTTTTGTGAAACATCGCGCTTTGAAATGTCGGACCGGCGAAGGGTAGTTTCTTCCAGCCGTAAGTCTTAGCGAGTGCTAAAAGCGCCAGACGATGGCCAACCGCGTGCTTATTGGCCGGATGAATGTTGTTGACATTGCTGTCAAGAATCTGCGTAGCTCCAGGTCCGATATCCATGGTGCCGACGATTCCGGTATTCTTTAGATCTGCGGCAGCCTTTTCCTCGGCCTGCCAGATGAGCGGTTCAAACGGCGCATCGTTGCCGTTGGGACCACACCATTTCTGCCCATAGTTAAATGGTGCAATCTGCACAATGTAGAATGGAAAATCGCCTTGGTGCCATAAGTGCCGCCATCCCATGATCAAGGCTTTTAGCTGGGCATAATAATGCGTGTCATGGGACAAAACGTTATTTTCCCCCTGATACCAGATAACGCCGCGAAGGGCATAGGGAATCAATGGATAAATCATGCCATTAAAAAGCGTGGTGGGATTCTGGTGGGGATCAGGGCGCAAGGTGCTTTGAAAATCATAAGGATATCCGCCGGGGGCGTTAACCAGCCGGGCACGATTTGCCGGCGCGGTCGATCCATGCAGCGCCGCTTCGTACGCCATGGCATGTTTCAACCAATCTTGCTCTTTTTTCAGGTGGGAGTATTTAAAAAAGCCGACGGCGGAAGTCCATGCTTCAATGCTCGTGCCACCCCAATCAGCTTCAATTAAGCCGATCGGGACATGAAGGCGCTTTCGCAGCGCGTTGCCGAAGAAATAGGCCACAGCGCTAAAGCTTGCAGCCGTTTTCGGCGTGCAGGGTTGCCATTTTGCCGGGGCGGTCAGGTGCGGTCTTCCGGCAAACATCGACTCGACCATCGGAACGTGATAAAGCCGAATCGTTTGATGATCTGCCGCCGCCAATGCTGCCTTCAGGTTAGTACGGTGAAACCAACCAGCCATCGGGTACTGCATATTGGACTGCCCGGAGCACAGCCACACGTCACCGACGAGAATATCACGCAATATGATTGTTTGTGTCCCGTCACTTATGCTCATGCTGTGTGGTAGGGCACTTGCGGAAAGCGGCGTGAGGCGCGTTTTCCATTGACCGTTTGGCCGCACGCGTGTGGTGACGGTGTGATTGGCAAAGCGTATCGTGATCTGATCGCCGGGAGCACCCCAGCCCCAGACAGGGTCGCTCATTCCGCGCTGAAGCACCATGTGATTGGTGAACATGCTGGATAACGCCAGAGGCCCGTCAGGCACACCGGGCGAAGTCCGCGATTTGCTGTAAGAGTTGCCCGCGAACAGCGCGATGGTGGCCGCTGCAAAAATAACCCCAAAAATAACCAGTGTTACCAGGTAGTTCGCTGATAAAATCCAACGTTTCGCAGTCTTCATGTGTCGATCCTTTTTTACGTTTAACGGCTTGGGCGCTCCGATTGCGGGCTACGACTGGGAATTTATGATGCAGTGTCGCGCTCCTCCGTGAGCACAAGCCCTTTGGCCCCGCTATGGATCGTCCAAGATTTACCTTTTGTCCGGACATGGGTTAGCGCTCCGGCAAATCCGCGATCAGTTCCAGGCGAATAGAGCTTGATTTCGCCGTCAATAACACATTGAAAGCCAAAAAAATTCCGGATAACAATTTCCGCAAATGCGCCGGAACACGAACAATTGTACATCTGGCCTCCGCGGAGCGCTTTGCGCACCGGAGAATCGCGATGCGCCGTTAACAATTCATGAGATTGGCCAAAAGGGCCTTCGTGTGTGGTGTCAGCACAGCGTTTAAGAAAATTGCTGGCGATGGGCCATTGGCCAAGTCGGCACAGTGCTTCCATCGTAAACGGCGGCCAGGCGTCATACGCCCCCATTGGGCCGTGATCAGGACGGTTAGATTCCGGGGCCGCTGGATCGTTCAATGACAAGGCCCGCATCCAGTGCGTGGTTAGCAACTCATCGGCGGCAAACCGTGTCATCTCCTGCTTCATCTTGGCGGATAAATCCGTATCCATGCAGTACGCAACGGTAAAAAAGTCGATGCAGTGGCGTACGGCAATATGCTGTCCTTCAGGATGGACCGTATACCAGTAACCTCGGCCGGGGACATATAATTTCAGCACATCGCCGGCCAGTCGGTCGGCCTGTCGCAACAGCGCTTCGGCTTGCGCGGTCTGTCCCGCACGATGGCGCAATTCCGCGGTCTGTCGCATCATCCAGACGTTGGCGGCATTGAGTGACGCAACGACATGGGTATAGGTCGGAACACATTCCAACAAATTGGATCGCCCGCCGTAATCAGCCAGCGGGCTGTAGGGTTTTACCAGTCTCTTCCACCACAGCGACATTTGCTCTAACTGCTGGATAACGGGTCGGCCCCCGATAATTTCATTTAAAAATTCTGTATCGCCGGTGATTTTAATGTAGGTGATAAACTGATTAAACACGACAAAATCATTAAAGCTGTACCAAGGCCCGACGCCGTGTCCGGTGATCATGTCCTGCGCGTAACAGCTGTGAATATTGAGTTCAAGCCAGCGTCGCAGCATATTTTTCATATTAACCGGGTCCAAGAGCGCATGAAGCGTCGCCCAGGTAAAGGTGTCCCAGAAATACATTAATGAAGCGGCGCACTGCGGGCTGCCGGTAATATAAGCGCGATGCGCTGTGGAAAAGCAGCCCCGTACCATGGCCAGAAGAGATACTACGGACATGTAATAGACCCTGCGGATATCGGGATCCGGCGTGTCCAGTGTCGGCAAGTGACCGGAAAATAAGGAATTACCGGGCTGAAATGCCGCATGATAGGTCGTCTGCCAGTCCGTGTGTACGGCGGTAAATGCGGAAGCGAATCGGGCCGCAAAATGTGCCGCCTGTGCGGCAACGGACGTTTCCTGTCCGCCGACGGTCATCACGATCTCTATGCTGCGTGTGGTGCCCGCGGGAAGGGAGATGTTCCACTTCGCGACGCCATGGTCTGCCGCCGCGGTCAAGCTGTCGGGGGTCTGCGCGGAGAACGCAAAAGCTACCTGCGCGGCGCTGTGCAAATCACGGATAAGAATCATGCGGCCCTGATTGGCCAGTACCGCTCGGAATTCCGAAGGATTTTGCGGGCGAGGAATAAACCAACTCCAGCCATCGGTTACCCAGCGAACCATTCCGGTTAGCGGCACTTCCAAGGTAGTCACCTGATTCTTGCTGCCGTGGTTCATAACGTTGAGGCGAAACATTACAACGCGCTGTTCGTGGTCCATACGCACTGCGGAAAGCAGCTCAATATGCCCGTCGAATGTATGCGCCTTTCTAAGGACCTGGTAGGGAAACCATTGAAATTCCGCGGCCTGCAGCACCGTGCCGTCAACACGCAACGCTCCACTGCTCCCACCCTGGCAAAACGCCGGAAAGGTCAGATCTTCGATGGAAAGCAGATCCGCCCCGACCTGGCATCCGCCTGAAAAACTATTGATTGTAGGCAGGGTGTGCAGATCGCCGAAGCTTTGCCAACGTCCGGCCAACTCATCTGCAGGGTCTTTTAGTTTTCGCCTCTGGCGTAAAATTGCTTGACAGGTGATGATAGGAGCGTCCAGCCAAGGAAG
>DAHVEJ010000139.1 GCA_027313145.1 Phycisphaerales bacterium
GCGGCGTCGCATCGGCTCAATGGGTCTACGGACCCGGTTTTCGCCGCTGGCTCCTTGCCGCTGGAGCCTTTGCGACCCATCAATCCTAATATTTAGGCGTGACAGAGCACTAGAATTCGGAATGGCGTTGGGGTAAGATAACCCTATCTTTTGTGAAGGGTTAATGCCATGCCCGTGACCACCATAGATGCGACGTTTGAGAACGGAGTATTCGTTCCCACGCAGCGCCCGATCTTGGCTGACCATGAGCGGGTTCGGCTTACAATTGAGCCAATAGCGGCATTGCCACGGCGCTCAAAGCCCAGGGGGCGGCGACGCAGCAAACGGATTCACATTAATCCGTCCTTGGCGCGGGAAATTGCGGTGTCTCAAGAATTTCATCCCGACGGAAACTAAATGGAGACCCACCATGCCGTTGGGCCCGCCGGCCGGCACAGCTTGCTTCATAGACGCCAATATTTTCTATTACCACTATGTGGAAACACCCCCTTTTTCTCAGGCATCTACCGCCTTTCTGGAGCGAGTGGCGTCCGGGACTGTCGCCGGATATGCGTCGGTCCATGTTTTGGCCGAAGCTATTCATAAGATCATGCTCGCCGAAGCGGCGGCCACGTTTGGGCTGAATCGCGCCGGCCTTGTTAATTGGCTCCAACGCCACGGCGGCCGAATCACAAAATTACGCGAGTTCCGCCGAGCGGCCGGGGAACTGCTGGAAATGGGCCTAAATCTCGTGGCAATTGACGGCGCGGACCTGCAACATGCCGCCGATCTGTCTATGAAAATGGGGCTTCTTACGAATGACGCCACCACGCTGGCCCTGATGCGGCGTCACACGATTTCTCATCTCATAACCAATGACAGTGATTTTGACTCCATACCCAATCTAACAATCTGGAAGCCTAAATAATTCATAATTCTTGCCGCACAGCAAGATTACGGAAAACAGGCCGGAAGCCTCCGGCGCACGGCCCCTCCCAGTCTAGGCGGCCCCTAGTGCTCTGTCCGAAAATATGGCCTTGCCCTTTGAACACCCCGGAAAGTTGGCCCGGCTTAAATGAACCGGCGGTGACGGGGAATACGGGAGCTATCCGCACGCCACCCGATACATAATCCGTGCAAATATTTGTCTTGGATTCCACCGGTCATTCGTCATAATGTCAAGCGGACGATTGTGATCCGTGAATTCTATTGAAAGGCAGGATGTTATGAGTACGTCCACCCCCGATTCAAAGTATATGCTGCTGTTCCGCGACTCTGACTGGCATGAAGGGCTGTCTCCCGAACAGATGCAGCAGGTGGCCGGCGATTTTATCGCCTGGTTCGAGCGGCTGACCAAAGAGGGCAAAGTCATTGCGGGAAATCCCCTTGAGCGTGGCGGAAAAGTGATTTCTGGAAAAAACGGCGCAGTGGTCACCGACGGCCCATTCACTGAATCCAAGGAAACCATCGGCGGCTATTTTTTGCTTAAGGTGGCCGACTTTGATGAAGCAATGGCAATCGCCCGGCAGTGCCCCGCCCTGGCGTATGGTGCCAAGGTGGAAGTACGCACCGTCGCCGCCAAATGCCCGCTTCTTGGAATATCCGCCCCGGACTTGCAGCTCGCCGGCAATGTGGATTAGCGTCGCGGCAATATTCCCGGATACTGTTGACTTGGTCGCACAAAGCACGCGCAGCTAAAATGGACTGGCGCAGCCAAAATATGTAAATAGCGTCAGTTTTTTCAGGAGATGTTTTTATGGCAAAATCTCAACTGCCTTCCAAGATAAACCCTTATCTATTTTTTAACGGGCGCTGTGAAGAGGCGATTGAATTCTACCGCCGATCCCTGGATGCCCAGGTTTACGCTTCGATGCGCTTTAAGGACAATCCGGATCAACCCAAAGCCGGTTGCAATATGCCGCCCGGTTGGGAAAACAAGATCATGCATGCGGAATTGCGGATCGGCGAAAATGTCATCTTTGTTTCCGATGGCGGCTGTTGCGCGGAAAAACCGGCTATCCAGGGCTTTGGGCTCTCGCTGGCCGTCCATACCTCGGCGGAGGCGGATAAATTCTTCGCGGCTTTATCCGAGGGCGGAAAAGTGGTGGCACCGCAGTCCAAAACATTTTTCTCATCCCGGTTTGGTATGGTGACGGATCGTTTCGGCGTCCTGTGGATTATCCTGGTTGTATGAATAACGCTACGACCAAAAGTGCGGCGGCATCGTCCCCGGTTGAAACATCCCGGGTGCTGGAACATCTATTTCGCCGGGAAGCCGGCCGACTGGTCGCCACATTGACGCGGATCTTCGGCATTGAGCACCTCGCGCTGGCCGAAGATGTTGTGCAGGAGGCGCTGGTTCGAGCACTGCGGACATGGCCGTTTTACGGCATACCGGATAATCCGTCCGCCTGGATCATGCAGACCGCCCGCAATCTGGCGTTGGATACGGTTCGCCGGGAAAAGATTTTCCGTGATAACCAAATGCGGATTATCAGCGCCATGCCGATGAATCAGACTGGGCCGGACGATCCGGTATTTCTGGATCAGGAAATCGCGGATGACCGGTTGCGGATGTTATTCGTTTGCTGCCATCCATTGGTGCCTCCGGAAGCACAGGTTGCTCTGGCATTAAAAACACTGGGTGGTTTGGGTATTGCGGAAATCAGCCGGGCCTTTCTCACCACGGATGCGGCCATCGCCAAGCGCCTGACGCGCGCGCGCCAAAAAATACGGGAAGCAAAGATACCATTTGAAATTCCCGCAGTGGCGGAATTGCCACGACGCATGGACGGAGTTTTGCAAACGCTTTATCTGCTTTTTAATGAAGGCTACAAAGCCTCCAGCGGTGAAGAACTGGTGCGTGAAGAACTGTGTCGCGAAGCCATTCGGCTCACCGAGCTGCTCGCTGAGCATCCAGTCGGCAATCAGCCGATCACGCACGCACTCCTGGCGCTGATGCTGTTGAATACCGCGCGGTTGCCGACACGACGGGATGATCATGGCAACATACTGTTGCTTGAGGATCAGAATCGATCGCGCTGGGATAGTGCCATGATCGCTAAAGGTCTGTCCCATCTGGTCAGATCAGCGGCGGGTCAGCAGATTACAACGTATCATTGTCAGGCCGGGATTGCCGCGTGCCATTGCGCGGCCGGCGATTACCCATCAACGGACTGGCGGAAAATACTCTTGCTATACGATCGCATGTTCCAATTCGACCATTCACCGGTCGTGGCGCTGAATCGCGCCGTCGTGCTGGCCAATGTGGATGGCCCACAAGCCGGCTTGGCGGCGGTGGCCTCCATTGAAGGTCTGGAAAAGCTGGAATCCTATTATCTTTTGTACGCAGTCCGTGGCGAATTGCAGAAGCGATCAAACAATCTCGCGGCCGCCGCTGTCGAGTTTCAAACAGCGCTGCGTCTGGTCGGCACTGAATCGGAAAAGAGTTTTATGATGGATCGGCTCCGGGCGTGTGAAGAGCATCTGCAAGATTGAGGCAGCCAAATCCTCTCCCCGTGTGATTGAAGGGTTACGGTAAATCCGCGACATTCATGCTCTCCGGACTTGGTATTATCAAATTGATTCTCATCGAACAGGACAGTGTGTTCCTGATCGGCCAGATTGGCAAAAACCGAACAGTCCTATGGACTACCTGACCGATAGCTCGCTTAAATACCTATCCCCCGGGCGTTGATGAATTGGTCATGGATGCACCATCTCGTGTCGCTCCAGCATTTGCACGAACCGGGTAATCTTTTTCGCGCGTGTTTCGGCCTTCCTGGCGGTTTGGATCCTGAAAAGGACGGCGTACCGATTCCGGCTATCAAGCGTTCCGAAGAAGCTCTTGGCCCGCGGATTACCGTCAAGCGCAGACTGGAAGTCACTTGGTACTTTAGCCTTGCTGGCCGGGTCATAGGCGGCGTCCCAACGCCCGTCACTTTTGGCGCGTTCAACTTCTTGGAGCCCGGCAGGTTTCATTTTTCCCGTTCTGATTAGGGCCATCGCTTTTTCACGATTGATCTTCGACCAGAGGCTCTTGTCTGAGCGCCGAGTGAATCTCTGGAGCCAGAATTGCTCGCTGTGGGTCTTCTTTTGCCCATCGATCCATCCGAAGCAAAGCGCCTCAGCAACGGCTTCATCGTAGGAAATGGACGGTAAGTCGGCACCTTTTTTTGCAAGTTGCAGCCACACCCCCAGCGACGACCGGTGATTTTTCGTCAGCCATCCGGCCCAGTCTTCCCGTCGCTCAAAGTGCAGAACCGGCAATATTGTGGAGGGCTTGGACCGAGGTTTCATTGCAGATTTTCCTGGGGGCAGGCTCACGCAGCGTGGCACGAACCGCCAGCTTGTTTGCCCAGTAGGGACATCAAACAAACGGTTGGCACCATGACCGCGTCACTATTGAATAGATGTTCTTCGGTATTTTCATAGGCTGTTTTCCTTGTAACCGCATACGGCCTCTCGTCCGGTTTGGACCCTCAATAGGTCTGAACTCAGGTGATTCTACCTCCCCATTCAGAGCGTGCAAGGGAAGGCTCGGAAAAATAATTCTTGCCTAAATAGAATTGTGGGAATCCGGAGTATCCGTTCAATAAGTCAGCCCAGAGATTGATTTCTGCGGTACGAAAAATAGGCGCTTAACTCCGAAACCGGCGTAACGAAATATGTGAAGGTTCCTCAATTCCCGCAAGGTCGAGGCGGCCAACTCCTCCCCCCATGTGATTTCTTTTTTTTTGGGGGGGGGTTACCTTCACGATGCGACCGACGCTCAATTGGAGGCGTCCGTTACTGATCCGCTTTTCATGAAAATTCTGCCTACAATTGCTTACGCATTCGGTGCCGCGGCCAATCACCGCGCCTACCACACTGGCCAGTTGGCAATCTGGCGTAAGGCGATGGGCTTGCCCCACGCCGGGATATAGTCCTTGCGGATATGAGCTTCTCAGCTGTAAAAAAGCGATGATGAACGATTGTTTTGTGTCGATCTCGTGATCCCTATTTTAAGGAGCCTGTTATGGATACCACCTTGGAAATTGGAAAAAAGCTCGTTTCACTTTGCAAGCAGGGTCACTGGCTGGAGGCGGTTGATACGCTTTACAGCCCTGACATCGTAAGCATCGAAGCTGTGGAAATGGCACCCGGCAGAAAACGGATGGAGGGAATTAAGGCCGTGCGAGAAAAAACCTTGCGATTCTTAAAAGATGTTGACATTCATTCCTGTGCGGTCACAGGACCGTGGCCGCACGGGGATCGCTTTATCGTCGGCTTCACATTGGATCACGCGCAAAAAAATGGTCCTATGGCGGGGAAACGCGTTACTATTGAGGAGGCCGCCCTGTACACCGTAAAGGATGGCAAAATCGTTAAAGAAGAGTTCTTTTACCAGATGCCCGGGTAGGATACAAACGGCGCTTGTATAAAATCAAACACAGGTAGAGACCATGCCCATCTTTATTGCGTTGCTGCGCGGGATAAATGTAAGCGGAAAAAATGTCATCAAAATGGACACTCTTCGCGAATGCTTTGGTCAACTTGGCTTCACCGGCGTGAGAACCTATATTCAAAGCGGAAATGTTGTGTTTGATAACGCACATGCTTCCGTCACGGACGTGCGCAAGACAGTTGAACAGGCAATTCTCAGCGAATTTGGTTTTGCCGTCCCCATCCTCCTGAGAACATCCAAGCAGGTCGCGGAAATCGTTAAGGGCAATCCGTTTTTGAAGCAGCCCACAATTGACACTTCCAAGCTCCACATTACGTTCCTCTCGGATCATCCACCGCGCAACGCGCTGGCGTTATTGCTGCCACTGGTCGGCACCTCTGAACAACTTTACATTATCGGCAAGGAAATTTACCTCTGCTGCCCCGCCGGGTATGGAAATACTAAACTTTCCAACGCCGCCATCGAAAAAAAGTTATCCATCGTCGCTACCACCCGGAACTGGAAAACAGTTAATACACTTCTGGACATGGCGCAATGCAAGAACGCACGGCCGAGCGGAAATTGCGCGTGAAATCCGAAGCTGGTGTCGCATAAAGCCGCACAATATCGCCATAACGCGTTGGAGTGAACGATCATACAGGGGGCGAGGAGGCAGGAGATTTCGGAACCTGAAATCTGGAACCTAGAATCTGGAATCTGGAATCTAACATCTCGAACTTAGCAGAGAAGGCACTTCCGAAGTATTCTAACTACCAACTCCTTGGAGCCTGTCCGAGTAATCACCGGGTTGCGACGGCATGATTTTTGGCTTCCATACAAGAAGCGGCGACGGTGGCGTACCTGGCATGGATGGTACTCCGAGGAGCCGCGCCGCAGAGGGGAGGCCAAAAAGCACGCCGCCCTACGGGTGGGCCTGAAATGCCCCGTCTGCTTTGTTGTCGGATCTCGCAGACTCATTATGCAGAGTCACCTCGATCCTCCGCCGCGCATACGGGAAATTTCAGACCCATCACAATCCCGGCCATTACTCGGACAGGCTCCTAGCGACTGGGCGACACTGTTTGCCAACGCGCCGGTCTTGTATAATCTTTGGCATGTCGCAGGCGATGGAACAACCTGAACTTGGTGTTGGCTTAAGCGGACCATATCTGTGGGCGTATCGGCATCGGATACGGTTATGGTCGGGATTCCTGCTGCTGATTTTTGTGCCCATGCTGGGGATTGGTTTGTATTTGAATCCCAGCCCGGCCGGCTTGGCAACACATACGCAACTGGGGCTTCCACCGTGTGGATTTTACACGGAATATGGCTGGCCCTGCCCGACCTGCGGCTACACCACGGCCGTAACCCACGTGGCGCATGGCCAATGGTTGACCGCTCTGGCAACGCAACCTGCCGGAGCGATGGTGGGCTTTCTGGCAGTGGCGGCGGTGATTGTCGGTGCTCTGGGTGTGACTACGGGCACATGGTATGGGCCATCGTTTTTCTGGTTTGCCTGGAACTGGTGGAAGATATTACTGGTTGCGACAGCGATTATTTTAGGTGCCTGGGGATATAAAATTCTGATTATGAGTGCGTGGTTCCGCCACCACGGTTAGAATTCCCACCAGGAGCCTGTCCGAGTAATGGCCAGGATTGCGATTACTTGAAAAGGCTCCGGCGGAATTTGTGGCATTGCCCAGGAATGATGAACCCCGTCGGCGTGTTGAAGATTCAGACCCGACGGTGATTTGGCCAGGAAACATGTATGAATATAGATTCTAATAAACGCCACTATCAAGGGTGGATACAACCAACCGCGATTGTGGCTCTTTTGGTGTTGATGCTGGGAGCCGGGGGATGCGAATTTCTGGGGTTGGCTGCGGAAAATGCCATGGGCGTTGCGGTCAAACCACAGTATCGCGGGTTGGCAAAACAGAGTGTGGCCATTGTGGTTTATGAGGATGCGTCAACGATGTTCACGTATCCACAGGCCCAGCAGGAAGTTTCCGCGTTTGTGTCGGCGGCGCTCAAAAAGCATCTTCCTAAAGCACGTATTCTGGATTACCACCTGGTGCTGAATTATCAGAATGCCAATCCCAACTGGGATGTTTTGCCGGTTAAAACCATCGGACTGCATTTCGGGGTTGCACGCGTGGTTTACATTGAATTACTGGATTACACGGTGCATTCCCAAAAGACCAATTATGTCCTGCAAGGCAACATCAAGGCGCATGTGGTGGTTTACAACACGAAAATTCCCGGTGACGGCGACGTGTTTCACACCACGATTAACGCCCAATGGCCAAAATCCGGCCCACTGCCCGGTTATAACACTGATGCCAATACGGTGCGCATGAATACTTTGCAGCGATTCAGTACCCTGCTGGCCCGTTGCTTTTATACCTGGCATAATCGGGGGAATGGCTATGCGAACTAAAAAACATCCTATCCGGGGCGCACTGATCGCCACGCTGCTGATCGCCACTGCCTTCAGCCTGGGCGGTTGCGAACTGGCCTATCTGCTTGCCGGCAACGGATCGCACGCGGCGCTTTATAAGCTGCCGAAAAAAAATCGCATTCTCGTGCTGGTGGATACGTCCGCCGGCAGCCAGATAAGTATTCATGCCATGGCCACTATGATGACTCTGGTGAATCAAACCCTCTATCAGCACAAATGCGCCAATCGTTTTGTGCCCGCGTACCGAATTGTGGCCCTGCAGCGCCGGAATCCGGAAAAATACCAGGCCATGGGAATTGCGGATATCGCCCATGCGGTTAATGCGAATGACGTTATTTACGTTTACATTAAGCGCTTTGACGTTACCATTGAAAGCGCCGGCCAACTCACCAAAGGAAATGCCGACGCTCTGGTGAAAGTTGTGCAAGCCAATGGGACGCGATTATGGCCGAAGGACGGCTCACCGGGGATGTCTGTAACCGCTCGCATCCCCACCGGAACGGCGGTAAGCCAAAGTCCACAGATGGTGCAATCTGAAATGGTCACCATCCTGGCGCGACGCATTTCCCGAATCTTCTATCGCTATGCCGTAGGCTATCAGCCCAAGTCGCAATAAATTTTCCGGGCCTTGGAGCCGGGTCCGAGTGTCGGCCGCGATTGCGATTACTTTGATCTGACAGGCTCCAAGAGCGTTGTCACATCCATATTAATCAACCCAGCCCGCTGTACTTACCGCGTTCCAAGACCGGAAGGGCCGGTGCCTATGTGACGTTTCTTCGCGCGTCCGTGGCGCAAGAACATATTGCCACGTCCCGCCGGAAGGGTATTGTAAAAAACTCCCCGGTGGCGAGCCGGGGAGTTTTGAGAACCACGCTAATCCGTGCGACCGGATTAATGCCGGCCGGTGGCGAACTCGGCGGCCTCTTTAAGTTCCGCCCTCGCCTGGGCGATTAACTTCATGGCCGCAGCGCGATGTCCGCCGTAAATGGGTTTACCGCGATGAAGAATTCGGTTGGCAGTGCGCAAATGCCGGGCCGCAAAGAATAATATTCTCAGCTTGGGCGGTAAATGATGTGCGTTATTGGTTGCACCGGTCGTCTGAGCCTGCACTGTCGCAGATGGTCCATTGATAATCGTCCCGGCGACGAACCCCCCGGTGATCGCCGCGGCAAGCATGACAGCTAAACCTGATTTCCGAATAGAAAACATAAAACTCCTCCAAGAAAAGGATCCAGCCCCGCCGGCCCAGCCGCGACATCACAAGCCGTTGACCAGCGGGCGCTTTTAGTGCACCTTAGTTTGCCCGTCTACGCTACAGGCGACCACGCGCTGCTAAAAAGCCACGCATATTGATGACATAATGCAACACGCGGCAGACAGACGGAAGTTGCAGGATTGAGGGACAGCCTCAATGAATAATGAGTAGTGAGTAGTGAATAATGAATAAAATGGGGGTCCCGAGCCACCACGCAGGAGCGGGGAGTTGGGAGTTGGAAGGCTTTAGCGTTGCCAGAAAATTCCAACTCCTGACTCCTCCAATCCTACGCAACACGCCAGTCGCTGCCGTTGCGGATTACGCGACGATACAGTGTGTCGCGTTCGACGGGGATATAACCGGCTTCCACGACCAGGCGGCGGATGTCTTCGACGGTTTGTTCCTGATGCTTATTGCCCGATCCGCCTTCGCGCTTGGTGATGTCATACCAGACCACTGTGCCGTCCAGATCATCAACGCCAAAATTCAAACTGACCTGCGAAAGCTTCATACTTTGCATAATCCAGAAAGCTTTGACATGCGGAAAATTCGGCAGCATAAGCCGGGAAATGGCCAGCATTTTCATATCTTCCAATCCGGTATTTCCGGGGAGGTGGCCCAGTTCACTGCCATCAGGAATAAAAGACAACGGAATAATGCACTGAAAGCCCGGGGCTTCATCCTGCAATTCACGCAGTTTAATTAAATGCTGCACGCGCTGGGCGCGGGTTTCAACGTGGCCATAAAGAATCGTGGCATTGGTTTTTATTCCCAGTTCATGCGCTGTGCGATGCACGCGCATCCACCCGTCGCTGCGCAATTTGCCTTTGAATACCGCATCATGCACCCGGTCATCAAATACTTCCGCCCCCCCGCCGGGCATGGATCCTAAACCATGTTCACGCAGCGCCTCGAGGACTTCCCTGATGGAAAGCTTTGAAATACGACAGAAATGATCGATTTCAATGGCCGTAAAACACTTCAGATGCAGGCGGGGATACCGCTTTTTGATACCGCTTAACATTTCCAGATACCAGGCAAACGGCAACCATGGATGCAAGCCGCCCACAATGTGAACTTCCGTAGCCCCGGCGGCATCGACCTGCCCGGCAATACGATAAATTTCCTCAAGATCATATTCATAAGCGCCGGCCTCACCGCGTTTGCGCTGAAATTCGCAGAACTTGCAGGAAAGCGCACATATATTGGAATAATTGATGTGACGGTTGATATTGTAATAGGTAATTCGCCCGTGCAGGGATTCCCGTACCGCATGGGCCAAGGCTCCGATGGTAAATATGTCGCGCGAATTCCAAAGGGCCATGCCATCGTCAAAATCCAATCGCCGGCCGGCAGCGACCTTTTCTGCCACGCTCCGCAGCGCCGGATCGGCAATATCCGCCGGATCAATAGCCACATTGGCCGGTAGTTGGCCCAGCCCGGCGGTATCGGTACTGGCTAAGGTCGGCGTTTCAACAGGAACCATGAGCTTTTTCTCCGTGCGCAACAACCAAGGCCGTAAATTATAGCCCGTTGGAGGGGTTTTTGAAAATTTCCGGGATGAACCGTCGGCGTATTGCGCGATACCGGCAAAAGCGCCGCGAATCAACGGATGTCCAGAACGCGGACACCTTGCTCAATTTATTCGATGATCTGCGGCAACTGCGGCAGAAACCACTGCTCCAAAGCGCGATGGGAAGCATTACCGACGCAAAGCCAGATGATTACCGGGCTGTTTTAAGACTGTTGCGCCCGTTGGGGAAAGTCCTCGTCTTTGGTAACAATCGCAGCGCCAACCGCCAATGCGTGTTTCCAGATAACACCGTCATCCGCTTCTCGCAGCCCCACGTCGCGGACAGCCTGTGCCTCATGTCCGGCTTAACGCAACCCGCTGGGCGAGAAGGAGCGGTAACTGGGCGTCAACCAAGGTTGAACGTGATTCGTTCGACGAGTTTCATGGTCAAGCTATACCAGCCAGCTCGGCACTTCACAAATCCGATATCTCCTTCGCAACGGGAGAACATGGCAATATTTTCAAGCGAGCGATGAAATCGACGGCATAAATTCCGGCGCTATGGGAATGGGGCTTCCTAGTGCCCTGTTCCAGCCATAATTACGAGTTGATTGGCCTTAAACCGGCCAGATGCAAGGAGTCGGCGGCGAGAA
>DAHVEJ010000013.1 GCA_027313145.1 Phycisphaerales bacterium
AATCGGCACGGCACCGTGCGTGGTTGCGGGAACATCGGCCGAGCCGGCTGTCGAGTGCGCGGAAGAGCCTCCCTTGCCGCATCCGGATAACGACACTATTGACATTGCTGCGATACACAAAAATGCGAGCCGCATTGTACAACCGTTCACTTCCTGGATATTTTCATAGCCACCACGGCGTTCAATAACGCACTGGGCCAGGAGCACCGGATGACAATCTGACGGTTGGCCCGGTGTTGCCAATACCCCCTATTTATTTGTTGACGTGTCGCCCGGCGTCATGGTCGGCCTGGTTGATTGAGAACGTAGGGGGGCCGGCGATGAAGGTGTCGATGTCCTGTCGCGTATGTCGTTGACCATCTTGTTTTTATCGGCGCGTATTTTTGCCTGGTCGACACTCATCGTGACATGTGAATGATTGGTGCTGTCCCCCCCGGATACGCGGAACCATCCCCGATAGAAACCCACGACGACCAGAACAATGACCAGCAAAATTAGCAATGTAGATATAATTCTCATTATATTCCTCTTTATTCAAATAGCCCGCGGGTTAGGGGCCAGCAGGCTACCCCTTAGCTTTACACAGCAATTGCCATGCCCGGAGAATAATTGGCTTTACGGCATTCGCAGGGCATATCACGGCACCGCAGCGTGGTCATCAGACACCCTGTCCGTGTCAGGCTGTCAGATATGGCCTTAATGTCGCGTCAAACTGGGGAATTCTCGTTCCCTAAAGCACGAAAAATGAACCGCGTTAATTCTTTCTTCCGACTTAGCCGGTGCTTGGCTGGGGTTGTCTGCAAGGCCAATCGACTGCTTACAAGGTGGATTCTCAACGAGTGTGCTTGCGCGGGAGGCGCTGCAATTGCTTAGGTTACACTTGTTTTCGCATGCACGGTTTCTACGATGGGCCTGACGTGGGGGACCACATTAATTATGCAAAAAAGATGATGGAAAGTTAATTCCCACGATCGGGGTCACCGTTACAAACACCCTTTGTCATTACCTGTGGTACGGCGTTTGCATACTTATCAAGTTGTAATATGAAGTCCGTGAATGTCGGGACCAAAAAATTCGGAGAAAGAAGAATCACTCAACGATACTATAAAAACAAGACGCCGAGGCGGAATAAAGTTGTCGGGCTCCGTATGGGCAGGGTGCTGTACAGGACCAGCAACATGAGCAACGTAACGGGAAAAACCATGAATTATCAGGAGTACACACTATGAACGGTCAACGCATTGTAGGAATTGTTCTCTTAGTCATTGGCATTGCGCTGCTATTTACTGGCCTGCACGCTTCGCATTCATTAGCGGATAAAACGCATAATCTGATCTTTGGGCGCTACACGCAAGCCACCGCCTTTTATATCTTCGGCGGTGGCGCCTTGGCCCTTGTGGGCCTGCTTATGGCCGTAATACCCGGACGCTCGCGTTGAATGTTTCGGTGTCCTGTCGCCCCAAGAGCGACGGCCGAACCCCAAGGCGGATCGCATTCGTCCCCGGCGCCTCCGCATCGAGCTACGTATTGACCGGTAGCTGATGCGGAAGCGTCGCGGTAGGATGCGGTTCGTTAGGCCGAATACTGATGAAGCATCATTCATCGGTCCCGACGGATTAAAGCGCTTTGTATCATCAAAACATATTCCTCATCCCACCCAACGCTGCCGCATTGGGCTACGGGCGATCGTCACGGTGGGGCGTCGAACATCCCGCGGAAAATAACTGGACCTGATCTCCTCGCGCAAGATTGCAAATCTCCTATACGTCCGGCGTGCACTCGGACAGGCTCCTCGGCACAACCGCGTACTTGTTGTGCCGGCATCATCGCCATGGTCATAAACTTGAGTCATCAACTTGGGGTATTACCTTCCGGCGTCACCTTGGGGCCTTGGCAAGGTTGCCTTCGCGTGCGATAATCCGTTTTGAAAATTGAACCCGCGCAGGAGTTGTCTGTGATTATCGCAAAAATTGTCGGTACGGTTGTTGCAACCGTAAAAGATGCCGGTTTTGATGGAAAAAAACTGGTCTTGGCGCATGCTCATGTTCTCAAAGACGGACAGCTTGTGCCCGGGCAGACGGTGCTGGTGGCCAATGATGATCTCGGTGCCGGCGAAGGGGAATTCGTGGTCCTTACGCAGGGCAGTTCCGCCCGCATGGCCCCGAGTATGAAAAGCACCTCCACGGATGCCGTGGTCATCGCGTTAATAGATCGTATCGACGCCAATGGTCAGTTGGTATTCAAACGCAGTTGAAATAATGTATCCGCCTGGGGCGGATGCTCATGAGGCTCTATATGTTTATTGCCATGGTTAAAGGCACGGTAACCGCTACCAGGAAGCACGCCTCCATGACTGGTGCGCGGCTTTTAATTGTTCAGCCCATCGACCCAACAAGTGGCCAGCCCAACGGCTTTCCGCAAATTGCGGCTGATGTGCTGGGGGCGGCCAAAGGTATGCGGGTGCTGGTGGTAAGTGATGGCCGGGGTGTGCAGGACATGCTCAAAACCGACACCCGTTGCCCCATGCGGCTGGGTATTATGGCGTTAATTGATTCGCCCGCGGGCGGCAGGTAACGCAAGCTTTGGCAACCGGCGATAAATGGGAATAACGTATGTATTTAGGCAAAATCATTGGTCGAATTGAAGCCCGCGTTCGGCTTCCAGGTTTGGAAACGCAGCGGCTGGTATTACTTCAGCCGTTAGATTTTAATCAGCAGCCGATCCGCTGGACTATTCTGGCCGTGGATGTCACGGGCGCGTCGGAGGGGTCGCTGGTGGTATATGAAGAGGGACGCGAGGCGGCCAATCCCTTTGATCCCCCGCTGGCGGTGGATGCGTGCATCGTGGCGATTGTCGATGATTATCAATACCAAGCTTGAGCCATCGGAGTCGTCATGGGGTCCCTCTTAGCCGTTTTTCAAATTATGCGCGTTGCTCTGGCGTTCACGGCGGTTGCGGACGTCTGGACGCTGATGTTTCTTAGAATTCCCGGCCAAAGTGCCATCAAGGACCCGGTGGCTGAATTTGTCCTGGCGGCGTTGGCCTCGTTTTTCCTTTACACCTTCGGCATGGCTCTTAATGACCTGCTGGACTCGCGCCGCGATCGTCTTTTTGCCCCGTGGCGGCCCATTCCCAGCGGACGCCTTAGTGTGCCGGCGGTCATTGTGTTAAGTCTGGTGCTGATGCTCTTGGGTTTATTTTCCGCGACGTTGCTATCCTGGGTTGAACCCCTGCACTTTCCCGTCGCTTTGATGCTGGCAATGACCGTCTGCCTGATGATTGTTTTTTATAACGCCACAGGGAAATATCTGGGCTACATCGGCTTTATTGCGCTAGGCCTGATTCGCGGCGTAAACTGTCTGATTGGCCGGCCCAATGCGGGATTTTTAATTTTATCGTTGTTTCTCTTTACGCACATCGCTGTGGGTACCGCTATTTCCTACCGTCTGGAATCCAAACGTCCGCGGCTGCGAATTACCGGCGTCTGGAAACTCTTAGGCTCGGTTGCCTTGATCGATGCCGTGGCGGTTGTAATCATGCTGCTGCGCGGCAGTATTACACGCGGTGTGCTTATCGATGCCCTCGGACCGGCCGTGGTGGCTGTGATTTACTTCAGTTGGGTCGTGCGGCAAGTATTTAATCATCATGAAGCACCCAGAAAACGCGGTGAGCGCATCATGCTGGTGGGGCTGTTTACCCTCTTTGCCTACGACGCATCTCTATTGGCCGCCAACGGGGCCTTTCGTGGAATGGCAGTGATATTATTTCTGGCGGTTTTATCTTTCATCGCGTTCTGGATCATGCGATTGGCTGGTAAAGGCCTTACCGTAGGCCGCCCACACTACCGTATTCGCGCCGGGCGCTCATGAATTCCACTCTTTGCCTTTGTGAATGGTCGCCAATCGCTTGGCCCGTGGCGCACACCGGGCGGCATCGTGGCCGTTGGACTGGCATGGGTCGGGTTCATAATCCGGAGCGTTACGCCCGGCCATAAGCCCCGGTACCGCCGCTTTATCAGTGGAGCAATCCGTAGCAGTTCAACGCTTGGGTAGTGCTGACATAAACCCGGCCATCGGCCACGGTGGGCGTGGAATTCATGTCAATTTCGCGGCCCACAATCTTATTGGACAGACCGTCGCGTCCCGTGCCTTTGCTGCTGTCAAAAAGCTTGTCGCGAAGATCATTGGCCCGATACGCCACAAGCCGATTGTTGTTTCGGTTCAGCAACCAAACAATCCCGTCGCGTCTGCCATTGGCGGATATCTCCGCCGCGGAGCCGGGATAGGGGAATCTATCGCGTGATTCGGTAACGGGTTGAGGCCTGATATGGGCATGAGCAATAAGAAAAGCCTTGGCGAAATCGGCAACTTCCGCGTAATAAATCCAACCGCTGTGGTGATGAGGCCCCGCGAAAAAGGCCCCGGTGCTGAATCCGCTGCCCGTCGCGTGTCGTAATTCCTGAACCACCGCGTTACGCCCGGAATGCCCGTTCCCTTTTTTTCCTCCGTGATAGCCGCCCATGTCGTCTCGATCCAGCAGATAAATAATGCCCTGCTTATCGTTAATGACCAGCAGATGGCGATGCCGCCTGTCCCCGACAGATGTCGGCAGCAGCACGGGACTTGACGATCCGAGATCAAGATCGGCGCGCAGGAGAAGATTTTCATCCTTCGGCACAAAATAATCGGCCACGTGCAGCCCAAAACCGTTGGGGTTATCCCGATGTTGCCGCGTATCAGAATCCGGAATCAGCTTCAGGGCCGCATCCCCAAAGTCGCCCAAAGCGGGTATCCGCAGATGCGACGAATCAACTTTAAGCCGCTGGCGATAGGGGGCGGCAATAAGATGCGTTTCAAAGGTGCCGTTACCGGTTTCAACAAACAGATTGCCTGCGTGATCAACGGCAATGGGGCCACCCCAAATCCCAGCGGCCCAGCCGTTGGGGGTCGTGCTGAAGACCGCTTTAACCGGTAAATTGTCGTCCTGGTTTTTAACCGTGCCATAACCGAGAATCCAACCGTTATAGGGTCCAATATCACCTGGATCTGCACAGGCCATGTATAAAACATGGTTTACCGGGTCAATGGTTAGGTAGCGGAATGTGATCTCAAAACCATAAAAATGATCCAACTGTCCATTGGCCTTGCGGACCGTTGGACCGGCGATGTATTGGCCGCGCGGCCCGCTTTCGGAAATTTTTATCTGGTGGGCATAAAATTTACCGTTGCTAAGCCGCAGGGAGGAAAGAACGTGAATCCAATGAAGTTGCCCGTGGGTTCCCGGACCTTTTTCTGTCTCCTCACATTCCACATAAATCACGCCAGTTGCCAGATCAATGGCCGGTGTGTCTTCGAGCGGTTCGTTTTTCGCGGCCCAGTTGGGGTTTTTCTCCTGGGCATTGACTGTATCCGAAGCGTTGTCAAAGCGTTTAAGCAGACTGCGTTTCCATAGCACCTGTCCGGTATCGGAATTGATGGCATACACGGCATCACGGGAAGTAGTGGCAATGATGATATTCTGCACACCCGGATGCGGACCGGTCGTGATATTTACATGCGAGACAAACAGCGGTTGGCCATAATCCACACCGTTAAGCCGGGTGACAAACAGCTTTCCGAATAGACCCACGCGAACATTATGCGGGGTCAACACATGCTCCTGCAGGTTTTCGCCGGTGTTGGCCATATCATTGTGGTTGGTAAGGATATTCACCACTGCCGGCGCTCGCGGGGCACCCAAAAGAATGATCCCCAGGGAAACACCGGTCAGGATCATATTGAATAAAGTTCTCCTGCGCTGCTGAGCTCCCCGAATACATGCCGTCGGCAATTTGCGCGGACTGGAAAAAGTATCATTCATAGATCAGGACCACCTTTCAAAGGGAACTATAGCGCCTCCGGGGGCATAGACAAGACCGCTCCGGAGTACAACTGAATCCGCAACTTACTATCATATACGATCAGCGCCTGCAAAAGTTGGCCGTCTTGGGAGAGCATCGCGTCATAGCGCATCGTGGTGCGAACCCGATGGTTGGTTGGCGGAAAAGGTTACGGGGAACAGGTTACCGGGAGCGGGCAGGTTTACCCTGCCGGGCGGAATAATAGAGCGGCGACGCTTCTAACCCCTAAGTCCCCGGTAACCTGTAAGCCCCGTCCGCCCCAGCCGCACTGGATCAACCACTGAATTATCGTCCGGTGCTCTGCAAGATTAAGACAGCTTTTCGTCCGTAGCTCAATGCGGCGGCGTTAAGTTCGCGGCGGAATATAAATTGCTGGATCGCCGTATTCCGCCCGTCGCAATCAGCTCACCCCGAGATAATTTCTCCCGCGCGGCCGATCAGTTAAATAGACCGCGGTGTTTATAAATTTTCGAGCATGTCAGGCTGTATTGCTCCACCACGCCGTGGCGATTAAATAAAATCACCAGCGATTTTCGGGTGCCGCGGGCGTTGGTTTCCACCGCGTTGATAAACGGGAGAAAATCAGTGGTTGTCAAATGTAGCTTGGTATAGTCATATTCCCATTGCTGACTGCCGTTGCTGCGATATGAAACCTTCAACGGATCACCAAGATCAGCCTTGACCTGGTTGCTGGTGGTTTTTCCGCGGATAATTTGCCGCGATACCTGTAATCGGGTGAGGTGGTCAATTTGCTGATTGCCTTGACTGGAGCAACCAACCAGACCCGCGGAAAGCATGGCCGTTATTGCAAGAATGGTAAAACGCGTAGCTTTCATCGTGTAAACTCCTGTTTATTGCACCGTTGCCGATCCGCTCCGGCGGAACGGAATGTGGATCGCGTGTATTGTCGGATCTCACATGCAAAAGTCAATAAAAAAGCAATAAAAAAAGCCGCTATGGGTCTGTGACCGATTCTGCCAGATCTCTGGAGGCCAAATCCTTAACTTTTAGCGCGGTTACTAATTATCCCTCTCACTGCAACCCTATAGCCTTCCCAATGAACAGTTCAGACCTGCTGAACAATGTTCTTTGAAAAGCGAATAATATGCCTGCGTCAATGGTTCTGTTTCAGCCATGAGGATCGCTATGTACCCGGTAAAAAATCGAAGCCCGCGCCCATTCCGTGCATTTCTGAAATTACTGATCAATGCTGACCAATACTGCGCAATACTGTAAAAGTCTTCTAACTTCTAACTCCTCAATGCTGAGTGCTGGCCCCCCCTGGGGGCCAAAAACATCTTGGGCATCTGGGGCAACTTGAACCAAAACCGCTAATATCAACGCTTTGCTCTACTTGCGCATCTTGGGCAAGTTGACCCGCTAACTTGGACATCTAGGGCAAGTTGATATTCGCAACTGGCCTGTAACCTGTAACCTGTAACCTGTAACCTCGGAGGCCGCCGCCGTTGCGCTGCAGAAACTGTCACAGGCCCAGCCGCTATTCACGTTTGTAAACTCCTGAAATTGGATAGCCGGTCTTGACAGGCAATCGGTATTAGTATATTATTAAACTAATGAGTAGAGCATCTAATAGTTCCGGTGTGTCACAGAAACTCAGCGTGCTGGTGCCTGACGCGCAGTTGCCGCGGGAAAATTGGCTGGCCATTGCCCGGGTCCATTCTCTGATGACCAAGCAGTTGGACCGCAGCTTGCGCGATATTGATCTGACCATTTCTCAGTTTGAAGTGCTGATGATTTTAAACAGCAAAGCGGGTTTATCGCAGCAGGAGTTGGCGCAATGTCTGCTGGTAACCAAAGGAAATGTCTGCACGGTACTGGGGCGGATGGAAAAAAACCAATGGATTGTCCGACAGCAGGATCCGCATGATGGCCGGGCACATTGTCTGCATCTAACGGAAAATGGCCGGGAGATGGTTAAAAAAGCTGCCCCCTTGGCCGCCAGGCAGGTGCGTCTGATGATGGACAGCTTGTCGCTGGCGCAACAACGGTCGCTGCAGGATTTGTTGGATCGTCTGGAGGGGGCCCTGGGCCACTGGATATGAACCTGGGATTTGACTCACCACAGGGTAAAGTCTAGTATTAAACCAGTTGATGTAGATGCGTTCTTTTTTAAGGAGTTTGTTATGTCGGTTAAAGTTCACGTCGTGTTTTACAGCATGTATGGTCACATCTGGCAAATGGCCGAAGCCGTCGCCGCCGGTGCTCGGGAAGTCAGCGGCGCGGAGGTAAAGGTTTTTCGTGTGCCGGAAACCATTCCCGCAGATGTTCTTGAAAAGCATGGTGCTACCGGAGCGCAAAAGGCGTTTGCCCATATTCCGGTCATCACGCCGGCCGAGCTTACGCAAGCCGATGCCATCATTTTTGGCACCCCGACGCGCTTTGGTAATATGGCGGGACAAATGCGGACTTTCCTGGATCAGACGGGCCAAATTTGGGCCACGGGTGGTTTGATCGGTAAAGTCGGCAGTGTTTTCGCCAGCAGCGCCTCGCAACATGGCGGGCAGGAAACCACTATCACGAGTTTCCACACCACCTTGTTGCATCATGGAATGGTCATTGTCGGCGTACCCTATTCTGAGCAAAGACTCGTTGCCATGGATCAAATCACCGGCGGAACACCGTACGGAGCCACCACCTTGGCCGGCGCAAAGGGTGATCGCACCCCCAGTGAAAATGAACTGGCGATCGCCCGATTCCAAGGGAAACATGTGGCACAGATTGCAGCTAAATTGGCGGCGAAGTAAACATGCACAATACCGAACGGGTGGCGGGGTAATCAACGCCATGGATGGCGACGTGCTTATTGTTGTCCCTCTGTCGCGCGGCAGTACCATCGTGTCACGTGCGCGATCCTCGGCACGACCCCGTAAAGCATCGGATGATAATCCGGTGGTTGATTCAGTGCCGCTGGGGCGGACGGGGTTACAGGTTACAGGGGACTTAGGTGTTAGAAGCGTCGCGGCTCTCCTATTCTGCCCGGCAGGGTAAACCTGCCCGCTCCCTGTAACCTGTCCCCCGTAACCCGTAACCTCGTCCGCAGGCCAACCACCGGGTTATCAGCACGGTGCTCTATGACGCGATGGAAAATCATGGCTTTGCAGGGAAAGCCAATTTCCCGGCTTTAATAAATGCGTCCACCTGTTGTCCAACATAGAGAGGAAACGGTGCCGAACCCATGCGATAAACCACTTGCAGCACGCGGGTTTCCACCTGCTCCGTTGGAGCGCCGGTAAGGTTCTGCTTGGGCACCACATAAGGCTCAATACGTACAAATGTCAGGGGAACTTGCTGGCGTGTCATGCCGCGCACAAAGCACATGGCCGCTTCAGCAGGATTAAATCTAGACGCATCTTCCTGATCTATTTGCAGTCGCACGTTTAGATGCCGAATATCTCCCAGGATGAGCGCCGCCAGTTGAGGATTGTCGGTGAGGTTATCTACCGCTGTGGTGTCTGCAAATTGCCCGGGACGGATGTTAATGCGCAGGACTGTGCCAGTAATGGGCGCACGGACCGTAAGTAGATCTAAACTGACCATCGCCTGTTTCAGCTGCGCGTCGTTCCCTGCAACCGTGGCGCGGGCGGCAAGCACCTGGGTTTTGGCGATGGTAATATCCCGGCTCCATGTGCCGGCATTAAACTGTGCCAAATCGGCTTTCGCCTTTGCCAGCTGCGCTTGGGCTGTCAGCCAGGCAAAGCGTCGATCCGCGACGTCATCAACGGAAACGGCATTCGTCCCAATCAACGGCTTGATGCGTTGCCAGCGCTCTTGGTCATTACGATACGTGGCCTGGGCCGCTTGCACAGCCGCCAGATAGCTCAGACGATCCACGGCGCGCGGCGGTGATTGCAGCTTTGCTAAATTGGCCTTTGCCTCCGCCAGTTGTGCCTGGGCTGTCAGTACCCCGGCTCGGGCCAGCGCCACCTGCGCCTTGGCCTGCCGGGTGTCCAATTGAAAAAGTTTCTGCCCCTTAACCACCCGCTGATTCCATACGACAAATACATGCGTCACCACGCCACTGATGAACGGCGAAACCGCGATGGAGCGGCTCTCAGGCTCAATAATGCCGGACGCGGCAATCGCGTTGGCATATGGATTTCCCGCCGGCTGCACCGCGGGCGGAACTGACCGGTAATGATGGGTGCTGCGTTTTACCGCAATAATGCCAATAGCTGCGCCGGTGATGGCCAGTATAGGAACTAAATATTTCCGAATCATACATTTCCTTGATCAATTAAAACTGTGCCGGCTACGACGGTATCAATGATTTTGCCATCTTCCATGTGCGCGATTCGATCCGCAAAGTGGAAAATGCGGCTATCATGCGTCACCACAATCACCGCCCGATCAGGCCGAACCGCAATCGTTTTGAGTAAACTGATGACCTGTTCGCCGGTTTTTCCGTCCAGAGCGCTGGTGGGTTCATCACATACTACCAGCTTGGGTTCGTGCACCAGTGCCCGGGCAAATGCGATACGTTGCTGCTGTCCCCCGGAAAGTTCACGGGGATAGCTCGTCAGCCGCTTGCCCAGCCCCATTTTATCAAGAAAATCGCCCGCCCGGTCGAATGCCTTTCGCCGCGACCAGCCCAGCACCAATAGGGGTATGGCGGCATTTTCGACAGCCGTGAGTTGCGGCAAAAGATTAAACTGTTGGAAAGCAAAGCCGACATTTCTTCCGCGAAATCGGGCCTTAGCGTTGTTGCGCAGGGCGAGAATATCCTGCCCAAATAGATGAATCTCGCCGTCATCGTGATTCAAAATGCCGGCAATTACCGAAAGTAATGTAGTTTTACCGCAGCCGGATGGGCCAACCAGCATCAGCATTTCACCGGTGAAAACATCCAGCGTTACACCGGCCAAGGCATGATTTAACGCATTTCCTTGGCCGAAAGATTTTTTAACTCCGCGGCATTGCACCGCAACGTTGTCCTGCTGCAAATTCATCGGCACCTCATCCTCTGCGGCAACTTCTCATGGCTTTCACAACTCATTTGAACACCACTGCCGGCTCAAGTTTCACAACCGATACCAACGAGAACAGACTGGCGAAAATAACGATGAAAATCATTCCAATTCCCGTTACTGCCATAATTTGCCATAGAAAAACCGCCAGCCGTTCGCTGGGTGGCGTGAAATGCAAAATGAGCATATTCGCAGCACCGCTTATGCCAATTCCAATACCAAAGCCCAGCACCCCGGTAACAATCGCCTGCAGCAATACCATGCGGACAAGTGTAAGATCGGTTGCTCCCATGGCCTTTAATGCGCCGAGATACCGCAGATTATCATGCGTGAATTGATACAGCGTCTGGCCGGCAATGGCGATGCCAACCAATGCTCCCAAGCTGATGGTAATACAAAAATTGATAGGAATACCCGTTGATTTCATGTAATACCAGAAGGTTTTACTGGCGATACCAGCCTTGGTGTACGCCTCCAGCCCGGTGCGGTGTTCAATGCGCCGGCACAGAGTTGTCAAATTCTGCTTTGGCCGGGCCTTGACCAGTATTACCGCGAGCTGATGGCGCTGCGCGGGGGCCCAATTGGCGGCGCGACTATATGTGGTATAAATAATGGGAAGCCCTTGGAAACTTAAAGCGGTTCGGCACAAACCCGTTACCAATGCACGGTTGCCATTAATCTGCATGGTTTGACCGGGCTTGATGTTGCCAAGTTTGTCCTGTGCGTAGGCTGCATCTACCAGCACGCCATGCGATATTCGTAGCGCGTTGATGGTCGCGCCGCCCAGCAATTTCGGCGGCCCACCCACCAGAGCCTGATCGCCCAGACCAAGTAGAAGACAGGTTTGAAATTTGCCATTCGAAAGCCGCACTTGAACATCCTGCCGAAATAGCCGCGTGGCCCATAGAACACCGGGTATCGCTTTAACCCGATATAGTTCATCCTCGCTCATGGGGCGCAGATCATCGACATCCTCCATGGGGCGATTTGTCACCCAAATATCCGGCGTGCTGATGTTGGTAACAATGCCATAGGTGCTGCGCATCAGGCCGACGAAAATATTCAACTGCTGAGAAATAAGAAATGTCGCCAGCGCAATGCCGATAATAATACCAATATATTTAACGCGATCCCCAACCAGCATCCTCAACGCAACAAAATTCATGATCCATTCTCCCGACGTTGGCAGCAAGACCGTCACTGTGGCCTTTACGCGTAAAATCAGCCGTAGCATCTTAGGCACGCCATCGTTGCCGGGCTATTTCACGCTTTCATTCCGATCATGACCACGCCGATGAGAATTAAAAGGATACCCAGCCAGCGTTGCGGGGTCATACGCTCTTTAAGGATATGCGCGGAACATAATGCGACGGTGGCAAAGCAGATCGCCCCCATCGGAAAGGCGATAATCAGCGGCATCAAATGTAACGTCCAGGTCCAGAAAATAGATTCGGTCATAAACGATACAATCGCCGCCTGAACCCACAGGTTGGTCAAAATTTGCCGCAGAATGCCGCCGGCACCGGGCGGCATTTTACGGGTACCGATTTTCATGGTCACCTGCCCCAGGGTTTCCAGTGCCACCGCGCCGGAAAAACTCAGCAGCCCCATCCAGTACACGTTCATCCCGTCGCCTCCGACCCTTCCGGCTGTGGTTGTATATCTGTGATCGTCGGCGAAACAGAGGGCGTGCGGCTGACGAGAATGACTCCCACCAACACCATGGCAATACCGCAAAATTGAAGCGGATCCAGATTTTCTGAAAAAAGCCAATGGGAACTTATCGCCACGGCAATATAACTTAACGCGGTGATTGGCTGGACAAAGCTTAAATCCGCCAAAGCCAGAACCATCATCCAGTTGAACAACTGCCAGACGTGTAAAAGCAGGCTCAGCAGAAACAGCGGTTTAATCAGCGTGGCCCCCAGAGCGTGCGCCATTCCGCCGTGCTGTGGAACTGAGGCACGCCAACACAGTTGCACGCTGGTGTCCAGAGAGATCGCCAGAAAAAGCCCCATCCACAGCAGGAGCCGGGGACGCTTTGGAGTAGGAATGCTCACGCGCCGGATCCGATCTCCGCGGGGCGCGACTTTTCCAGTACCGCTTGAATGACCGTAACTAATTCTGCGGCAATCAGCGCATGGGCGTGATCGTTGGGATGCACGCCATCGGGACCGGATACGCTTTCCAGCGGCATGCGGCTTAGCGCCGTGCCGTATCGCACAAACGGGCAATCCAGTTCCGCCGCCACCGCCCCGGCCGCCACGCGATACACTTCCAGTTCCCGATCGGATACCGGCTGCCCCCCATGCGACTGGATCATCGCGCTGACATCTTTGCCGCTTAATTGGGATAAATATCGCCCGCGAATTTCCAGCGAGTGGTTAGGCATATCCGTGAGAATCGGGCGCGATCCGGCGGCGATTATTTTATGCGCGATTTTTGTCAGGTTGGCGGCATATCGATCCACGCGAATACGATTCTGCACAATTTTTCCATTGCTGATAACAAAACGTTTCCAGAGCAAATCCACATCATTGCCGCCCAGCATTACCAGCACCGCATCAGGATGATGCTGCCGCAGCAAGGGGTCGATAAGTTCCACCGCGTCGGCTGTGGTGCGATGAATGTCCGCGTCCACAATAAATGTGATGCCCGGCAATTGGGGCCGGAGGATATCCAGATACCTCCGCTGGACGCGACCCGTTACATCGGTGCCACGGATTTCCGCAATTCCCAGGCTGATGCTGTCGCCGACAATCAATAATGTTCGCTGCTGTTTGTCAGGCATGGGCGGCCTCCTTGCTGTTTGGCACGGCGGAATTTACTGCCGGGTCAATGAAATCGTACCGATGATCCACCATGCGTTTGAGCTTGCGATCATGGCGGAGAAAACCGGGCGGATGCGTGATCAAACGCATATCAAATATGCCAATATCCATGTTTTTGGTCAAATCCGGATATTGTAAACGCATCTGCGCCTGGACCTCGCTTCGCAACTGCTGCTCATCGGTGCGGAGGCACTCCACGTGAATTTCCATGATCTCCCGTAACCCCTCGAGTTTGAACACGACCTGCCAGTCATGTGTTAGCCCCTCCACATGCCGGAGAATATTTTCAAACATCAGCGGATATAAATTGCCCCCGCTGGCGACAATTAATTCGTCGCGGCGACCGCGCAGGCGGCTCATGCGCATCCCTTTCAGGCCGCAGGGGCATGGTTCGGGAATCAGTCGCGTGATGTCCCGCGTGCGGTAGCGTAACAGCGGCATCACGGTGCGGCGCAAAGTTGTAAACACCAGTTCCCCAAGTCCGTTGGTGTCCGGTTCAATGACCTCCGGGTAAAAGTCCGTATCGTCGAGATGATAAATGTCCGGTTGCTCGCAGGGTTGATACCCCAGGCCGCCGCCGAGTTCTACGCTGCCATAGCACATGCGAACTTTGGCACCCTGCCACACGCGGTTCATCCATCCGATAGCCTCGCGCGGCATTTCTTCGGCTCCGCCGACCAGCAGCTTCAGCGGTACACTGCCGTGTTCTTCGGCCAATTCCGTCAGACGAATCAGCCACGTGGGTTCACCCATGATGACATTAAATTCATACTGCTTGAGCCGCCGATAGACCTCCAGCGGGTCAACTTTCCCAAAGGCCATACAAAAGCAGTTGAGCTTCATCAGGGCATTATGCACCAACATGCCGGGAATCCACATGGAAAAATCAAACGCATTGGCCACTCGATCGGTGGATCGCATGCCCATAACCTGAAAACCCGCCGCGTCAATTTGCGCGATTTGTGACAGTTCGCTTTGGTTGTAATAAATTTGTTTGTTTTTTCCGCTGGTTCCGGAAGATTCAAAAACAATGTTCGGTGTCTGGCAGATAAAGGCCCTGGGATTCGCGATAATATCTTCGGGCATGGTATAAAAATCGCCGAGATCCGCCGGCGCGCGAACTTTGGCCGGATCAATGCCGCGGTCATGGAAAGCTTTGCGATAAAATTCGCTGTGACGACCGACATATTTCACAATCTTTCGGAATCGCTGTTCGCGCAGTTTCGCCACGAGCCACGGCGGCATGGCTTGATAGATTCGCGCCGTGTTCGCCGGACTAAGTTGGTCCGCAAAAAAGTCTATCGGATTCAATTTCAGGTACCATCCTTTCAAAGTCCCGCCGGCTTTTGGCGCGGTTTTGAGCGTCTTGTCTAGCGCACAGACTTCATGGCCTGTCCGATGGCCTGGGTCGTAAATTCCAAGTCATCGGCCCGGTGCGCAGCGCTGACAAACCAGCAGGCGGAACCGGAACTGTTGACATGCACACCCTGCATCAGCAACGAATGCCGGAAGGCCGCATAGCGCTGTGTGTTTACTTTCAACAAGTCCCGATAATGCTTCAACGGCCGGCCGTCGTCATTAAAAATGACTTGAAACATGCTGCCCACGCCTTGCACCACGCACACCACGCCCGCGTCAGTGGCCGCCCGGCGAATGGCTTCCATACAGCTTCGGCCATGGCTGTAAATATTTTCCAGTGTGCCCGGCTCATTTATTTTGCGCAATGTATAAAGTGCGGCGGCGGCACACAACGGATTGCCATTGTAGGTTCCTCCATGTTTTACAACATTAGCCCCCACTTGCTCCATAATCGCCCGGCGACCCGCGAAAGCGCTGATGGGAAATCCTCCACCGATAGCTTTACTGAAAATTGTCAAATCCGGAGTGACACCGAAATACTGTGCCGCTCCGCCGCGCGCCAGGCGAAAGCCGGTGACAATTTCATCATAAATCAGCAAAATTCCCCGTTTGTCGCATTGCTCCCGCAGCCATGGCAGCAGTCCGTCTTCCGGCATAATGCAGGCGTTATTCGCCACAATCGGTTCTAAAATAATCGCCGCCGATTCATCGCCGTGTTCTTTAAGCAACTGCTCGATAATGTCCTTGTGATTCCAGGGCGCAATAATGACATCCCCGCTGACGCCCTCTGGAATACCCCGCGAATGCGGGCTGTTATGCGGGTGATCCAGCGGACCAGCTTCGGTGGATGTGGGACGGTTGCTTACCGCCAGTACATCAATCCAGCCATGATAGTGTCCCTCAAATTTGATAATCCGATTGCGACCGGTATATCCCCGCGCCGCACGAATGGCTCCGCTGATGGCTTCCGATCCGGAATTCGCGTAACGCACCAGTTCCGCCCCGGGAACCATGGCGCAGATTTGTTCAGCCAGTTCCACCTCCACGGTGTTGCACGTGCCAAACATGGTGCCGCGGTCCAACTGTTCTTGCACCGCCGAGACCAGGCCGCTGTCCGCGTGGCCGAGAATCGCGCTGCCATAGCTCAGCAGGTAATCAATAAATTCATGGCCATCCACATCCCATACATGCGATTTGTTGCCCCGCGCAATATACAACGGATAGGGCAACGGGCCGGTGGTGGAACTGCGCGCCGAACTGCTGATTCCGCCCGCCAGCACCTGCTTGGCCCGGGCAAACCATCGCTGGGATTGGCTCGTGGCATGAAGGTCCGTCAGGCCCAGAGGATGTACCATCGTTTGTGTCATAGCTCTATTTTACCGGTAAAGTTGTCCAATGTATTGCACACAGCGCAAAAGATCGCGCCGCATCATGCACCGCTTTTAATTCCACGTATTCATCCACACCATGCGCCTGCTCCAGACTGCCGGGACCCCATACCAGCGTGGGCGTTTGGTTAATACCCCAGCGCAGTCCCGCTTCGCAACCCGCGTTAAAACCGCGCCATGACATGTTGCTTGCTGTTAAACCGATGTCCGTTATTGCCGCCAAGGCACATTGCGCCAGCGGATGACCCGTGGATAATTCATGGCCGCCATATTCTTCGGAAAATTCAATTTCCAGGCGGCACCCGCTGGCTTTTCCTTTTTGCTGCAATTCGCACAGCCGATCTTGAAACCGCTTCTTCCATACTTCAACATCATCCGCGGGCAGCAGCTCCAAGTACCCCGCACACCCGGCTAAGTCGCACGTGGCACCCTGCCAATTTCCGCCCTCTATATGATCCACCGTAATCGGGCGCATCAAAGGATAGCGGGCAAACAGCTCATTGGCATCGGGCATGGCAAATTCCGTTTCCATAAGCTCCAGGTGTTCCAGCACCGCGCGCAAGGCGATAATGGCGTCGATTCCCAGCCATTTAACGGTGCCATGCGCCGCTTTACCTTGTACCCGGATGGCAAATCTTACGCCGCCGCGCGAAGCATTTCGTGGCTGTCCCTCTGTGGGTTCCAGCACAATTAATCCATCCGGATGATAGCCCCGCACATAACTGGTTAACGTGCCCAACCCCACGCAGTCTTCTTCGCCGGGAACAATTTCCACCCTCACATCGCCCGGCAGGCCCTGCGGATACGCGTTTTTTAACGCCAATAGCGCTGCCAACGCACTGGCCAGCGGGCCTTTTACATCGCAAGCGCCCCGGCCATAAATCCGCCCGTCGGAAATTTTCCCCGACCACGGGCCATGCGCCCATCGCTGCGGATCACCCGGTGCAATGACATCACTGTGCGCGTTAAACATCAAGCTGCGGCCATGGCCACGCCCGGCAAATGTGATAACCAGGGTGGGGCGGCCGGCCAGTGGAATGTGCCGTAAAGTTGCTTGCCGATAGGCGCTAAGCTCTGTTTCCGAAGACTCGAATAAATCCGCTTCAAAGCCATTTTGCTTAGCCCATCCGGCGATAAACAAGACCAGATCGCGCTCGTTGCCGCTGGTGGATGGGATTTGCAACAGCTTTTCCAGCAGGTCCTGAGCGGCGGGCTGACCCTGATGCAGAATGTTTTCCAGTTCGCGTTGTAGATTCTGCGATGGTGCTGGAAATGCTGCGTGTTGGGGCGTGGTTATTGCAGGCATAAAGCTCGCATTCTTTCTTTTGCTTGAGAGCGATTTAAATCGCTGCTACCCGCGATGTCCATGCCCCATTGATAGTCGCGGCAATTTCGTGCAGGCTGTTGTACGGAATATAGGCGTGTTGCCGGACCGCCAATTCCTGCGCCAGAACTCCTTTGGCAAATACAACATCGGCCTGCCGAGCCGGGCAAATATCACTGCGACCGTCGCCTATATAAATAGTTTTCCGCCGGCCTATATGCAGTTCGCGGGCGCTGCTGCATTTGCAATGGGCTGCCGCGGATAAGCAAAATTCCCTTTTGTGTGGGCAGACCAGATGAAGCTGTTGATCCACTCGGGCGATTCGATTGGCCCGAATTTTAATGTCGCCCACATTAAAGCGGTTGAGAATTCTCCGGATAAATTTTTCAATCCCATCGCTGAGAATGGCGAACGGGACGTGATACTGCCGGAGTATGGCAATCAGTGGGAGAAACCCCGGATCAATTTCCACTCGATCTATAAAATCGTAAAGATCTTTATCAGAAACGTCCAAAAGCGAAAATTCTTCCCGTAAACACGCTTCTGAGCCAATCAGCCCAGCTTTCCACCGCTCTTCAACAAGTCTCCATGATTCATTGCGTGAAAATTTGTTTACCAATTCGTCCAGCACATCCTGGCGCGAGATCGTGCCGTCAAAATCAAGCCATACCTGTGCGGTTTGCGGATCAGGTAAAATCACGTTTTTCACTATGAAAATTCCTCTTAAAGCACTCATGGCTTTCCGGCCCCGCCGGGCCTGATGTGGCCACCGGGACTACTGTGAGAAAACCAGTTTTAAATCTTCGATAAAAGGGGATTTTTATCCCATTCATCGCGCGCGTTCCAAAATCCACTGGTATCTTAGGGCAAAAGGGGGGTGAATATCAACCGTGGTCAATAGTTAAGTGTTGTATTCCAGGTGGTGGTATTCCGGGGGTTTTATTCCAGCGATGAAAGATCCTCGGCATCGGCCAGGTCCTTGGGGCGGCCGGCACGCTTCTTGTTTTGAATGAGTAGTTCGCGGCTGATAAAGTGCATGGGCACTTCTGCCACCGTCGCCTCCGCCCGTGTCGCCCAGGATTGTTCGAAGTTTACGCCGTCAATGGATGTCATCAGATCAATGCGATTGGGTGGAAATCCAAGCTGCAATACCAGATCGTCCCGGCACAAATCTTCAGCCGTCACCTTCAGTTCCGCGAACCCAAAGGAGTTAAGTACGTCGACAATTTTGTTACCGTTATCAACAGACCTTTCGATAAATATATCGATGTCCCCTGTGAACCGTGGTCTGCCGTGAAATGCCACCGCGTATCCGCCGACGATAACGTACTTAACGCGGGCGGCGTTTAACAACGCGACAAACTCGCGCAAGTCTTTGGGAAGTTTCATCGTTACTCCGTTGGGAATTGATCAGGTCCAGCAGAATATCCATGCGTTGCGTGGGAGACAGAGACCTGTAATAGGCCCGATCCGCCGCATCCGCCGCGCGATGAGAGTCGAATTTCCGCCCGATCTTCTCCATATCGGTATTATACCACAACATCAGTACAGGATTATTTCTTTAAATACGCGGGTTTAAGCCCCGCGAGCATCGGATAATGTTTCGTATTAAGTGTGCCAAGCGCGATGGGTGGATTCGCATGCCGATCAGATGGCGGGCCGCGCCGTCATCCACCGGAGCCGGAATTGTCGACCAATCAGGTACTTCGATGGTGCTGTTCATCTTGGCGCTGTCGTTATTGGAAGAGGTCATAAGAATAGATGCCCAGTAGATGATGTTATCAATCGCGGCGAGCGTCGCGATTGAAGATATCAAAAGTCGATGCCGCATTGTACAAAACCCGATCCCAATATGACTTTACGATAACCGATCGGGATATGTCGTCAAATCAGCGTGGCGATTGTATCGGGCGAGGGCGTGATCGCACTTGCAAAGCTGCACTGTCACCAACCGGTAATCGTTTACGCCCGCTGGTTTGCCGCACGCTGGATGGTGGCGAGGATGGACGTTGGCGACGGTGTTGTCAAGAAGTAGAAATGTCATCCGATGCTTCACCTTCGGGCATGCACACGAGCACGTGCGGCAGGCCCCGCGCTATTGTGCCGATCCAACTCTCGCCGGATACGTGATCATGGGATGACGTGTCTTTTTCCCGCGGATGCGGGCGAAGGGTGTCAACGCGTGCGGTACGGTCGCCCGTTGCGTCATAATATGCCGCACAGGAATGCCGCGGATTAGTTCCGCATCGGCGATCATCCGGCGATGACAGCGCCACCAAACGGCTTCTGCGCACATCACGCAAACGCGGTGCCGCGTCCGCCGTCGGTTCAGCTCCTTCAAACCCGATTCAAACTCTTCGGTTTGCATGTAGTCAGCATACCCGCGAAAGCTGGCATTGCGCCAGCCTGCGTTGACAGAGTCTTTTTTAGAATAGCGCAGGCCCCCAAGCGCAGCCAGATGGCAATAAGCGATGCCTACTTTTGGCAGAGCCTTTTGCATGTGTGTTTTTTCAAACCAGGGAAATGCCCGCGAACGCGGAACCGTCCGCACATCAATAAGTTCCTGTATCTTCCACGTCTTCAATAACAATACAAATTCTTTCCACGTTCTTGTGGAATGGCCCACCGTGAATAACAGGCGTTTAGCCATTTGGCAATCCCCATGCCGCATTAACGCCCGGCAACCGATGCCGTTACGCTTCAATGTGTCCCGCTTCCGCCAGGCTTCGCAGCAGCAGATGAAAGTATACCAAGCCGCCAAAGCGGTGCCATTCTCCCAACGACTTGTGAACGCCTTGATAATCCAGTGGTTTGGCAATATGAAGCCACCGTTGGAGGTTATTGCGAGCGCCTACATCGTCGCCGGGGAAAATATGCACTCGGCCCAAACCGCGCAATAGAATATATTCCGCGGTCCAGCGCCCGACACCACGCAGAATCTGCAATTGCCGCAGTGCCTGCGCATCCGGCATCGCCTCGAACCGCTCAAGAGCAAGCTGGCCGCTTGCAATACCCTGCGCCAGTTCAATGATCGCCCGACTCTTGTTGTGACTGAAGCCCAACTCGCGCAATTTCCCAGGTGACACCACAGCCAGCGCCTGCGGTTGAGGAAATGCATGGGTTGTCATGCCCTCGCTGGTAATGCCGTCACCGCAGGCCGAGGCAAGACGGTTTAAGAACCCGATGCCAACTGTTAATGTCAGTTGCTGGCAGGCGATCGCATTGATGATGCCTTCGAACACTCCAGAAAAACGCGGTGGCTTCATACCGCGGAATTGCCGGGCCAGGTCATGCAATTGTGGATTACTGGCGGCCAAGCGGTAAAACGGTGCCAAATCATATTGCAGGCCCAGCAGGCGATTGAGCATTTTGGAAATCGTCGCCTTCATCGCGGTAGTCAGGTGCGCACCTTGTACCGTGACGCGAAGTTTCGGGGTGGCCGCCGATCCCAACTGTGTGACCGCCACTTCAACAATGACACCGGCAGGGCATAGCACACGCCGATAAGTCTTTCCATCCCAGCGATCAACCACATTTTCTGCGCGGCGGCGCAGCGTCCAGACCGTCAGATCCAGTCGGAACGGCGGCACTGCGGAAATAAAAAAATAATCGTTGGCCATCGCATTTCCGCGTTTTACCCGGATCCCCCTGTATCGACCTTTGGGGAATTAACTACCGGTGGACTTGGGATGTCGCGGTGCCGGGCCGGGCAGCTTTCGCAGCCCTTGATGCCGCTGAGCGGGCGGGCGCACATGCACCTGCGGTGTGGAGGCTCCTGGCCGATGGCGGTCGCAAGAAACTCTTCCGCACACGGACGTGGAGCGATGTAAACAGTTCCATTTTGGCGATCAAGCACCAGAACGTCCTGCCCAACGTGTTGCTGATCGGTCAGATCGGCTCGAACCCGCTGTGCCAAAGGCAGCAGTCGCTGGAAATAAAAATCCCATCCACCTTCCCCAAATCCGGATTGGCGACCATCTTTCCAGATCACCGCATCGGCTTCGGGATGGTAGGCCGCAATGATAAATCGCTCCTCGCGGACATAACCCAAGTGCTGCGCAACCAGCACTGCTTCCATGTCCGGCAGCGAATGGAATCCAGCCGGAATAACAATTGCCGCCAGTGCCGGGTCAGATTGTGAGGTGCCATCTTCAGTGGGTCTTTCCATGATTAAGCTCTGCCGTCCACCGGCATATTCGGTGCGAAGCAGCTTTGCTATTCGCACGACGATCATCCAGCCGGCGGTGCGGCCCGCCATATTCTGGACTTCTTTATTCACATTATAGTAACGTCAACTCGGCAATTCAATATCGCGTGGCCCGCGATGTTGTTTCAGCGTCGGCGCGGCCTGAAACAATCAGTGCATTTTTCTGACCGCCAGCCACGCCAGCACATCGGCGACACCGCGGCCCGGTGCGAAACACCGGATAGAACACCCGCTTAATAACGCCATCCTGAAGTATAAGCAAGACGCCTATAATCTACCGGCGGCGGTAACGAATGGAAGGAGTTGCGGCATGGCCACAGGCCTACCAGTAATGCGCATCGTGGTCGTCGGAGGCGGTTTCGGCGGTGTGTACACAGCATTGACACTTGAAGGCTTGCAGACGTCCAGTCGGCATCTCGATGTTACATTGATCAGCCGGGATAATTACATGTTGATCACGCCACTGCTCTTTGAGGCCGGTTCGGGAATATTGGAGCCGCGCCATACGGTATGCCCGATCCGCCCGCTGCTGCGGCGAACCCGGGTCATTGTTGCGGGGGCTACCGGCATTGATCTTGAAAAGCAAATCGTTCACGCGGTGCACGAACCTGATGGGCACTGCTACGATGTAGGGTACGATCAGCTTGTCTTGGCGGTCGGCGGGGTTACCAATCGGACGATCATTCCGGGTTCGGAACACGCCATGGTGTTTAAAACACTTTCAGACGCCATTTGTTTGCGTAACCAAGTAATTGATGTTCTTGAGCAGGCCAACGTTGAAACGGATTCTGTGCGTAAGAAGCACCTGCTGACGATGGTCGTAATCGGAGCCGGCCTTGTAGGTGTAGAGCTTGTGGGGGAATTAACGGAGTTCCTGCGTAATATTTGCCGAACGTATGAGAATGTTCGCTGTGAAGATTTCACCATTGTCTTATGTGAAGCCGGCCCGGTATTTCTGCGGGAATTGCCGCCTGGTCTGGCGGATTTTGCGCGGCGGTCACTTGCCAAACGCGGTGTAGACATACGCACCAACACGCCTGTGGCGGAAATTACGCCCAACAGCGTTACACTGTCCAATGGCACAACCATCTCCGCGGCTATCATTCTCCTATGTACTGGCGTAGCGCCTAATCCGCTGCTGGCAGGTCTGGATCTGCCCAAAGACCACGGGCGGATTATCGTGGATACAACACTTAACTGCTTGAAACGACCTGAAGTGTGGGCCATCGGTGACTGCGCCTGGATTCCCAGCGGGGACGGAAAAGCCTATCCGCAGTTGGCACAACATGCTCTGCGGGAAGCACGGGTTCTTGCTCGAAATATTACCCGTCGCGTCCAGGGTCAGCCACTGGAGCCATTTGTCTATCAGACCATGGGTGCTCTGGCGGCACTGGGGCATTACTCTGGCGTAGGCCAGGTGATGAACATACGGGTGCGCGGTTTTCTGGCTTGGTGGATATGGCGGAGCTATTACCTGATGCAGATGCCGCGCTGGTCCCGCCGTCTGCGGATCGTCATTGATTGGACGGTCTCGCTATTTTTCCACAATGACGTGGTGAAGTTGATGGTGGAGTCACCAGCGGTGCGGGAATCAGCCGGTACGCTGCCAGCCGTGCGGCCGCCAGGAAAGCAATGATTTCCCGAGTATTATTAGACCTGGTGTTCGAGTCCTGCCGTGGGGAGCTTAGGATTTGTTCTGTGTCAGATAGTCCCGTAATGCCAAGGCCCCATTGCGGTTTTCATCATGCGCCGCGTAGACAAATGTGACGTCGCCTTTCTTCATGAATGCCCGCAGGCTTTCCACCACCGGCTGATTATGCCGCAGTTCATCCCAATACCGCTTTTTAAATTCTTCCCACTTCACGGGGTCGTGCCCGTACCATTTCCGCAGTTCGGCGCTGGGCGCTATATCCCGATCCCACAGATCGATTTTCGCCCTGGCCTTGGTTACCCCGCGCGGCCACAGTCGCTCCACCAAAATCCGCATCCCATCCTCGGGAGAAGCCTTATCATAAACGCGCTTGAGTTGGATTCGGGAACTCATAAATTACTCGCGAATCATGGTCAAAAGCATTCGTAACTCCACCGGTGCCTGAACCGCATGCGGTTTCCCCGCCGGCAATAGCAGCGCCTCCCCGGCGCGAACCGTTGTGGTATTCCCGGCAACCGTGATCTCCGCCTCGCCCTGGAGCACCTGTACAAGCGCATCAAACGGAGCCGTGTGTTCACTAAGCTCCTGCCCCTTGTCAAACGCAAAAAGCGTGACATTTCCGCTTTTACGTTTCAGCAGGATGCGGCTGACGACTCCTCCCGGCTGAACCTCAATAAGCGTGATAAGATTTGCCGCTCCATCCGGCCAAGTGTTCCGACCGTGTTCCACTGGTGGTAATGCCATTTGATAGCTCCTGTGCCGCTTCTTATTATAGCCGAGCAACGAAAAGCAATTCCGATTTTCGTAGTGCGTGGTCGCTCTATCCCGCGTGTCGCAGCGGCAGCCGGTTATTGCAACCCGGAGGTTCCGTAGATCAAGGCCAGCGCCTCGGACCGGCTGGCGTGGTTCTTCTGAAAAATACCGCGGATTGCGCTGGTTATCATTTTGCTGCCGGGCTTTCGAACGCCGCGAATGGTCATGCAGGCGTGGGTCGCTTCGAGGATGCAAATCGCACCCCGCGGCCGGAGTTGTTCCATAATCGCATCGGCTATCTGGTCCGTCAATCGTTCTTGTAATTGCAGACGCAGCGCAAAGCCCTCAACCAGCCGCGCGATTTTGCTCAGCCCCACCACGCGTCCGTGCGGCAAGTAGGCCACATGGGCGTGCCCCGTAAATGGCAGCAAGTGATGCTCACAGAGGGAATGAAAGGGAATGCTGCGCAGCAGAACAACCTGATTATACTTTTCGCAAAACACCGTTTTCAAAAAGCTGCGGGGATCCATTCGGATGCCCGCCGTCAATTCCGCAAAAGATCGCGCGACGCGTGCGGGCGTCTCGCGCAGACCTTCCCGGTCCGGATCCTCACCGATGGCCAGTAGAATTTCACGGACGGCACTTTTCATTCGTTCATAATCAAGAGCCTGACCATGCGCTGTTGGCATGGTGTCGCCAGGTGCTTTATCGCGGATAGGATGTGCCGGTAAATGAGATCGCATCGTTTCTCCATTATGTGCAAGCCTGCACTATTAACAGGTTACCGCTCAATCGGCACGCCGACCACGCTGCCGTACTCCGTCCAACTGCCATCATAGTTGCGGACATTGTTTTGCCCCAGCAGGTACGTCAGCACAAACCAGGTATGACTGGATCGCTCACCGATCCGGCAGTAGGTGACAGTGGGCTTGTCGCGATCAACTCCCCCTTTTTCAAAATATACGGCTCGCAACTCATCACACGATTTAAATGTTCCGTCCGCGGTGTTGGCTGCCAGCGACCATGGAATAGATTGCGCCGTCGGTACATGTCCCGGGCGCTGGGCGGTTTCGGACATGCCTGGTGGCGCGATAATTTTCCCAGTGTACTCATCGGTACTGCGGACATCGATGAGATTCTGGCCATGATCTTCCACGATCTGCAACACATCCGGCAATTTGGCGCGCAGCTCGGGGTGCGTGCCGCTGATCTTATAGTTTGATGGGGCGGGGCTGGGTTTTTCCGTGGTCATCGGCTTATCCGATTCATTAAGCCATTTGAGCCGGCCGCCGTTGAGAAGTCGCACATCGGTGTGGCCGTAAAATTTAAGTATCCAGAAGGCGTAGCAGGCAAACCAGTTGCTGTTATCGCCGTAGAGAATGATCGCATCGGTAGGTTTAATACCGGAGGCGGATAGAAGCTTCTCCAGATCCTGCTGAGAAATAATGTCGCGGCGCACCTGGTCCTGCAGTTGCGTCTGCCAGTTGAAGCCCAAAGCTCCGGGAATATGCCCGGCATCATAGGACTTGGTATCCACATCAACTTCAACAAGCCGCACTTTCGGATCGTTCAAGTGATCACGGACCCAATTTGTATCAACCAGCACTTCGGGATGTGCATAATCAGTCATTTCCATTACTCCTGAAAAAAAGTACAAACATCGTTATTCCCTCGTCTGCCGCGCCGCATCATCCGAGAGTTCAGGCAGGTGACGCACCATTGATGAGGTGTATTTTAAGATATTATCGCAGAATATCATCACCCCCAGGCCAACTTTATCCCGGACAGCGATACGCCTCGCGCCTTCAAAGATCAGCCCCGAACTTGGACCGGCCAGCAGACCTTCTTTTCTGCAAAGGTCCAACGCTCTCCGATAGGCCAGTTCATATTCAATTTCCAGCAGGTCATCAATCAGGGCGCGGTCCAATAACTCCGAAACCTCCAGTTGGGCAACGTTGCGTAGACCCGGGACATCGTGGCCGGCGCTGGGCTGAACGGCCACCACGCGGATATTCGGATTTTTTGATTTAAGAAACCGACTGGTTCCCGTGGCGGTGCCGCAGGTTCCCAAGGATACAAACAGGTGGGTCACCCGGCCTTCGGTTTGCCGCCAGATTTCCGGGCCTGTTGTTTCATAGTGGGCTTGAATGTTCTGCTGGTTGACATATTGATTCGGATGGACATATTTATCCGGTTCGGCGCGGGCATGCGTTCGGGCCCTATTGATCGAACCGTCGCCAAGCCCCGGCGTCGGGCAGAGGCTGTCGTTGAGCACTTCCAGTTGCGCCCCGACGATCTTCAGCAGAATCTTCTTTTCTTCCGGTATCTGATTGGGGACCACCACGGTAGTGTGGTAACCTTTCGCCCCCGCCATTCCCGCCAGCGACAGGCCGGTATTCCCGGAAGTCGCTTCCACAATTCCACGAGTGGCCGAAACTGAACCGGTTCTTTCCAGTTCCCGAAGCATGTACGCCGCGGCCCTGTCCTTGACGGATCCGAAGGGATTCACCCATTCAAGCTTCGCGAACAAGCTTAGTCCGGGTTCCGGATTCAAACGGCTAATCCGCACCAGCGGGGTTGGGTTGTCAACCGAAGGCAGCATATCGAAAATGCTTTCATAAACGCGTGTACCATGGTGATTAATGGCGATGCTGGTCGTTTGTTTTTCTGCGGGAATTATTTCTGACATGATATGTTTACCTATTTTCATATTTAACCTATGGGAATTATATGCAATTGCCGTTTGGTTTGTCAAATCCTCATTATGGTGCTATTAGCATGTGCACCCAAACTTTTCAGCCGCAACTATAATGAATGTGGCAGGCCAATGAGGATAGACAATGGAAAGTCGACTGAATTATGTGAAAGTTTCGCCGGACGCCTACAAGGCCATGAGTGGTTTGGAAATGTATGTAAAGCATTCCGGTCTGGAAAAATCCTTACTGGAACTGGTTAAAATCCGCGCTTCGCAAATTAACGGTTGCGGATTCTGCTTGGATATGCACACCCAGGATGCCCGCGCCGGAGGCGAAACCGAACAGCGCCTCCACACCCTCTCCGCATGGCGTGATACGCCCTTTTTCACCGATCGTGAGAGAGCCGCCCTGGAATGGACGGAAGCCGTGACGCGCATCGCCGATACGCGAGCTCCGGACAACACCTATGAGTCCGTTCGCAAATATTTTACGGAACTAGAAATGGTTGACCTGACCATGGCGATCGTGGCAATCAACGCCTGGAACCGTCTGGCGATCGCGTTTCGCAGTGTGCCGGGAACTTACAAGCCGAAGCAAGATGCCTCTCGCTGATAAGCGGACATTGCGCGGCTACACGCTTCGGGCGGATGCGAAATGCTACGGCAAAATTCGCCCTTTCAGATTCGCTGGGCTGAACGGCCCGGGAGTGGAGATTAATGCCCGCGCAACATCAATCTGGCCGAAAATATTCCACAACAAGACTCCTCGCACGCGACCCGCCTTAAGATAATAAATCACACCCTGTTTGAGTGGTGTGGTCCAGTCACAGAATATGTCCAGCCGTGAATCCACCTCGCCGACGGCCTCATAGCCCATGTCGAACAGATCGGAATAAAAGAATGGCAAGTGGCTGTAGGCAACCGCCCTCCCCGCCATGGCCACACCGGCAAAACCGCCCATCGTGTTTGCGTTGTCCTCGTGCTCCACCCGCAACCATGCATCAAGCGCCGGACTATAAAAACGCGCCGCATCACCGGCTGCGTAGATATCCGGGCTGCTGGTGCGCAGCGATGTGTCCACAAGAATTCCATCATTGACTTTAAGCCCCGCCGTGGCTGCCAGGCTCACATTTGGTTCGACCCCGATTCCGGCGATTACGCCGTGGACGCTAATTTCCTTTTCATCGCTGTTGCTGCCGTGTGAAATTTTCGCAACCAGTTTTCCCTGCCGCATGGCGCAACCGGTTACTTTACTCTCCGTGAGGATGATGATTCCTTTCTCCCGATAGTAACCGTTTAAAAATTCCGCCAGTTCCGGCGGATACATGCGGGATCCGATCGCTTTGTCCGGAAAGATCAGCGTAACGTTTTTGCCATTCATGGCCAGCGCGGCGGCTATTTCCGAACCGATAAATCCACCGCCGATGACGGCGAAATGATCGCCGTTCCGCGCAAGCTCCCGTAATTTGGTATAGTCATCAAGGGTGCGGAAATAAACGATGTGATCTTCACCAAAGGGTAGGCGACGGGGCGTGCCGCCGGTTGCCAGAAGCAACTTGTCGTAGGCGTAAATACCGCCCTGGTCGTCCACCACATTTTTCTTTTCAGGGTTCAACGTCCGGACTGTTCGCCCTAAATGCAGAGTCAATGCGGTTTTCTCCAGTGACCGCCAGATGCTCGACTGCGGTTTATCTTTCCACAGTCCTTTGGACAGCGGAGGCCGATCGTACGGCGGATGCGTCTCTGCACCAATAAGTCCGATGGTGCCCGCGCGATCCACTTCGCGGATACCCGCAACCGCCGCCGCCGCCGCCATTCCGCCGCCGATGATCAAATACTTGTATTTTCGCATTAACGCGCTCCTCATTGGGATTATTGGGAAGTTGATATGAGAAGTCAATCGCGTTGGCCAATTTGCCCACCGTCCATCGGCGCAAAGGGCGGCTATAATATTCATCGACGCGCCAAGCGCGTGGACCGCGATGTGCACCGTGTCCACCGACACGAATGCAAGAGTCATTTGAAGGAGTTCACATCATGACCGAAAGTATCTACCCCGTTGGTACACCGGAATTAGCTCGCCAGCGGCGGGAAGCCGTTCCCGCACAATTTGAAGCATTCCATCAGTTCAGCAAGCAGGTGTTTGCCCCCGGCGCGCTGGATGCAAAAACCAAACAACTCATCGCGGTGGCCGTGGCGCATGTCACCCAATGTCCCTATTGTATCGCCGGGCATTCCCAGCAGGCAGTCAAACAGGGAGCCACTCGTGAAGAGATTATGGAAGCAATCTGGGTCGCCGCTGAAATGCGTGCCGGCGCGGCCTATGCACATTCGATTATCGCGTTGAAGGCTATTGACGATGCGAACGCCGTCGCCGGTGCATAACCCCAAAGTTGCGGGAGGGAAGGAATCGGATAATGCACGGCATTTTCCAAACGATCGCGTGCGGGAATCAGCTACCGGTCTTCGCGAACTTCTTCGGCCTCCGCTATGCACACCAGGTCGTGCGGCTTACGAATCAGAATTTTGCGCTTCTCCAAGGTAATGATTTTCTGTCGTTGCCATTGATTGAGCAATCGGCTTACGGTGTACAGTGTTGTGCCCGTCATTTGCGCCAGATCTTGCCTTGAAAGCCGAATATCCAACAAAATGCCTTCAGTGGCGCGGCGTCCGGCTTGTTGCGTTAACCGCAGAATAGCGTGCGCGATGCGCTGTCGCACTTGTTGGGTGGCCAGTTCCACACAGCGCTGTTGTAATTCTTCAATGCGCGCCACCATCAGACGCATGGCGTTGAACCCTATCACGGGGTAAAGTGTGATCAGTTTCTGCATCGTGCCGGTATTCCATGCCAGCAGCCGCGACTCACTTAGCGCGTGCGCCGTGATGGGATAGGTCAGGCCGCCGACTGCTGCCATGCCGCCAATCATCTGGCCAGGGCCAATGACTCGGTGCAATATCTCGTGCCCATCGGCTGTAATTTCAGACACGCGAATCTGTCCTCCAGCCAACACATACAGTGTCGTGGCGGCGGTCCGCTGTCGGATCAGTAAAGTTTTTGCTTTTACCGTACGCAATTCGGCCCGACCCGCGACAGTCCGCAACTGCTCCGTCGTCAGCGATACGAATAAGGGCACATGGCGCAAAATACCCATCACAGATGCTATGTCCGTTTCGGCAACCATCTAGGTGATAATACTGCCGACACCGAAAAAACGCGACGAAAATAAAAAATAGGTAAGGCCCCGCAATTTCCATCGATATCGCAGCATCCGGTTGATTTTACGGGGTATAACGTGTACGCCGCGGTGTGTTTCCTCCGTATAGCCGGATGCGCGCCATGAAAAAGTTTGCTCTGGAGCAAAGTGGCATTTCGTTAAGCGGACATAATATCAGTCATGAATGTGACCGGATACGCGTGTGATATGAAACCCATGGAAAAGCGAAACATTGGAGATTTGACGATCCGGGAGTTGCTGACTCGCTGGCCGGAAATGACACGCGTGTTTTTGGACATGCGCATGTCATGTGTCGGGTGTCCAATTTCTAAATTTGAAACCGTCCGGGATGCGGCGCGAAATTACGGTCGCGATCCGGAAATATTTCTGAAGCTTCTGGAGCATTGTGGCCGTTCTCGACGAAGGCTCGGGTGGCGCAAGGAAACTGTGGTCCAGAGACGGTATTGAGGCGGTCTATGTCAATCGTTCTTACGGCAAAGGCGGCGGATCAACTCATCAAAGTGATGGGTGAACAAGGACTGGATCCGGCTCGCGCTTATCTGCGCGTCACCTACCATCCACGGGCGCACTACCAGCAGCGCTGCAGCATTGAACTCAAAGAAGACGATGGCCGGGTTTCCGAGACGGACCAGGTTCTTGAATCGTCAGGCATTCAGGTGCGCAGTGATCGTAAAAGCTATCACTATGTAAAAGGCATCACGCTGGATTATCACGATGCGCCGGGCGCACAGGGCTTTACCATCACCAGACCGCCGTCAAAATGGCCGGCTAAGGAACCATTTGCTACACCATGGATACACGAGGCGCTGCGCACCGTCATTGATCCGGAAATCGGGCTGAATATCGCTGATCTAGGGCTGATTTATGAAACCCGTCTCGACGCTTCCACCGTCACGGTGATCATGACCATGACGACTCCCGCATGCCCTATGGCTGAAATGATTGTAACGGATATAAAATCCAGTCTTAAACAGCCATCACGGGAAATTAGCTCTGTAAATGTTGAGGTGGTTTGGGAGCCGCCCTGGACCCCGGAAATGGTTTCTGACCAGGGGCGGGACCAAATGGGTTGGCGATAGAAATTATATGGGCTGCACCGGTCCGGGTGATGTCAACCCGGACGGAACGGCGCGGCTTTTTTTAGGAGCACCACTATGAGTGACTCAGTGACTATTATCGATGTGCGGACGATGCCGCCGCGCGAACGACATCCGCTGATTTTTCAAACCTTTGAAAAACTGGGGACCGGGAAATGGTTTTATCTGGTCAACGACCATGATCCAAAACCGCTGCACTATCAGTTTCAGGCCGAGCATCCCGGCGCGTTTACCTGGCAGTATGTGGACCAGGGGCCGGAGGTGTGGAAGGTTCGGATCGGTAAAACAAGTTAACCGTCGCGCCGGCGGGCTGCCGAGTTACCCTCGTAACGGCGGCCCGCCCTTATTAAGACATTTTATTTCGGCTCAGGGCATTGGACTTTATCATGATTACAAAAAACATAGAAAGTCTCTCAGCTTTCCGCGAGGATCACTACAACGCCGTGCCACTGGGCGGCAGCGGAAATTGCAAGGTGATGCTGGTATGTCTGGAATCAGGCCAGTTTATTCCCGTTCATCAACCGGGAATTGACCTTTGTCTGCTTATTCTCGATGGTTATGGAATTCTCTCTGATGGAAAAACAGAGCAGAAAGCCGGCCCCGGCGATCTTCTTTTCAGTGTCGCTGGGGAAAGCCGCGGAGTTCTGGCTGAAACGCGCGTGGTGGCACTAGCCATCGTAACGCCGCCGCCAGGGCCGCAGGATCACGAAAAAGTTAAACAAATGTTGCGGGAAGGCCGGTGGCGCGATGCGAACGCGGATCAGACTGTCGGACATGCATGACCAGCACAGGCCTGCCTCGGCTGCTGGAAAAGCGTGGCGGTTCCCATTGCTGGCGGCGGCTATTCTGACGATGGCTTTGGGAATCTGGGGAGGGCTTGTTCGCATGGGCTGGGCATGGCCCGCGCCGCCCCAGGCCGTTGTGGACCACGGCGCGCTTATGATCGGCGGCTTCTTGGGCACACTGCTTGGCATGGAGCGGGCTGTGGCCCTGGGATGGAGATGGTGTTACGCCGGACCGACGGCCAGCGCCGCCGGTGCATTTCTGCTGCTCGCCGGGTATCCGACTTTGCTGGGGGAGAGTCTAATACTGGCGGCAAGTATGGTCATGGTGCTGGATTTCGTGTTTATTATTCGGCGGCAAGCGGCGATATTTACGCTGGTTATGGCGGGCGGCGCGGCGGCGTGGGCCATCGGAAATATTCTTTGGCTGATCGGCATACCGATTTATGAAATGGTGTTCTGGTGGATGGGGTTCCTAGTATTGACCATTGTCGGAGAGCGGTTGGAATTAAGTCGCCTGTTGCCGCAGTCAAAGAGAAAGCGGCATACATTCCTGGCAGCGGCGGGGTTGTTCACGCTCGGGATGCTCGCCACGCTGGCCTTTCCGGGACTCGGAGAGTGCATCGCGGGGATTGGATTGCTGGCACTGGCGGTGTGGCTCTTGGTGTATGACGTGACGCGCCATACCGTGCGGCAACATGGTTTGCCCCGGTTTATTGCTGTCTGCCTGTTGACCGGATATTTCTGGCTGGGGGTTGGTGGGATTCTGACGGTGATTTATGCGGGTATCCTTCCCATATTGCAGGGACATGCCTGGTTGCGCACTGCGTTGGGTCCTGGGCTTGCCTACGATGCCATCTTGCATGCGGTATTCCTCGGATTTGTTTTCGGCATGATCTTTGGTCATGCTCCGATTATCTTCCCCGCGGTGCTTAGTGTGCGAACGCAATTTAGCCGACGTTTCTATCTACATCTGTTGTTATTGGAAGGCTCGGTTGCATGGCGTATCATCGGCGACATCGGCGGCGGGTGGTCGATACGTCAATCGGCTGGATTAATAAATGGAATTGCAATACTTCTGTTTCTTGCTAATACTGTTACATCAGTCAGGCGAAAAGCGGCAGCGCCCGCTGGTGCGCCGGTCGGGAGTACGCCATGAGTGTAGCTGTAAAACTACTTGTGATGTTTCTCGTGTTTGCGAGTGCCGCGATAGCCATTTTTCTGGCTGTAGCTTACTCAACCCATCTTCCGGTAAGTGAGCAACATGATGTACAGCAGCACGGGTATGCGATCCGGGGCCGCTGGTTTCTGGCCCTCGTGCTTTTTCTCATTGCATCTTTTGCCGCATCTATACCTTTTTATCCGTACATGTCGGCCACTGCGGCTCTTGCGCCCGCCCGAAAAGTTCCGGTCATTGCCGAGCAATACGCCTTTATCATGCCCTCGCGTCTGCCGGTGGACAAACCGATTATTTTTGAGGTAACATCACGCGACGTTAACCACGATTTTGGAATTTACAATCCGCAGGGGCATCTGATTGCGCAGGTGCAGGCCATGCCGGATTACACGAATTATTTGCGCGTTATATTTCACGCACCGGGACAATACACGGCGCGATGCCTGGAATACTGCGGTGTCGGCCATGCGATTATGGCGAAGACCTTCACCGTAGGAGGCAAGTGACGATGCTAACGTCTGACAATACCAGCCGCCGGGTGATGGCATTATACATGGGCACGGGCTTGGCCTTGACCGCCCTGATGATGTTCGCGGGCTTAATGCTGCGCGCATCGCAGGCAGGATGGATGCCCATGTCGCCGGGACAGTTCTACGCGGTGCTGACCTTGCACGGCGCGGTCGTGATTGTCGCGTTGATGCTCTGCGGCATGGGAGGATTGTGGTTTTTAATGCGGCGACAGACAAGTTTGAGCGCCGCCACTACGCTAATTACCTACGCGTGCATCGCCGCCGGGGCTGTGGCTGTGATTGCCGCAACATTATTTGGCGGATTCGCCGGGCTTTACACCTTCCTGGCACCGTTACCTTTTCACGGTTCATGGCCGTACTGGTCAACGGGGGCTTTTCTGGTTGGCATGACCCTGATCACCATTGGCTGGATGGCCTGGTGCATGCAGATGCTTGGTGCCGTGTTGCGGGCCTACGGTGGGGCCCTTGGCGCGCTGGCATGGGACTTTGTATGGCATCGGAAAGCTTTTGATGCGTCTGGCAAACCGCTTCCTCCGCCTGAAGCCTTCCCGGCACTGATGGCTGGTTTTGACGGAATGCTGGCGGGGATGAGCGCCATGCTTCTGGGCGTTGCACTGGTTGTCCGCTGGCTTGACGCACGCGTGCTTATCAATCCACTTTGGGCCAAGAATCTGACTTATTTTTTTGCCCACACGTACGCCAATCTCATTATCTACATGCTCGCCGCTTTAATTTATGTCGGCCTGCCATACGCCACGGGTCGAAAATACCATACCTCCACGGCGCTGGTTGTCGGATGGTGGTGTTCCATGCTCTTGACGTTGACCAATTATTTTCATCATCTTTACATGGATTTTGTTCAGCCCGGCCCGTTTCAGTACCTTGGCGAATTATCCAGCTACCTAAGTGCGGTTCCGGTCACCGTTGTCACCATATTCAGTGCATTGATGCTGGTGTGGCGTTCCGGCATGAAATGGACGCTGGGGGCAATTTTCATGTATACGGGGTTGATCGGCTGGGTGGTCGGCGGTATTGGGGCGGAAATTGACGCCACGGTGCCGTTTAATGTGCATCTGCATAATACGCTCTGGGTGCCCGCGCATTTTCATACTTATCTTGTAGGCGGATGTGTTCTCTTTGCGGTGGGCTGGGTATTTCTGTGCTTGGAGTCGCGCAGCATGCGACGCACGGGTGCTTTACTCCGATGGCTGATCGGTCTGTTGACTTTCGGCGGAATGGCTGTGTTTTTGATGGGATTTTATTGCGCTGGAGCCTACGGGGTACCAAGGCGCTATGCGATTGAACCGCCGCCGGGGCCGGAATTGGCTAAAATTGCGTCCATCGGAGCGACGGTGATGATCATTGGATTTGCGCTGGCATTTGCCGAGGGCGTTCGCCTTCGCTTTGGCTATCCAGACCAGGAGGGGGATATGCGCATTGAGCAAGGAGGTTGAGGTATGACGGACCATGTAGAACAACCAAGCCGCGTACGCATTGTAATGGGGGTTATCGGTGCCACAATCGCCCTTGGTGGCGTGGTTGCCCCGCTGATTTCTCATGAGATGACCACCATTGCCGTGCATCATCTGCTCCATGCCGGTATGGCTGCCGGTGCCGGTCTGCTGGCCCTTGCCATCGCTCCGGTGCGCACCGCCCGGGAGCGAAGTGCCTGGATATGGCCGGCGGTTATTGCTCCGGCGATCGGGCTGTTGCTGATGTGGCCATCGGAATACGCATATCTCATGTCTCATCGCTGGCTGCATCTCCTGGATCATTTGAGCATCGCCCTGATGACATTTCTGGCGGTATATGCGGCACAGGCCTATGTGCGTGGGCTGGGGTGGCTGATGCTCGTATTAGTGGTGGCGATGGATGCCGCCTGCGCCGGCGGATTTGGTGTATCGCCAGGGCCAAGCTTTCTGCTGCGTCCGGTGCGGCGGATTCCCGGTGTAGTGGTGGCTTCCAACGCCGCAACCGCTGGTGCCGCACAGAAAATAACGACGCTGCATGCCCTTGGAGCGAAACTCTACAGCACCATGGGGTGCAGCGGCTGCCACAGCGTTGATGGTTCCAAAGGCATCGGGCCAAGCTGGGAAAATCTCGCCGGCTATCCACAGAAATTGTCTAACGGTAAAACCATGATTGCTGACTACTCATTTCTCAGGACCATGATCCTTGATCCGGGAAAAATGGATCTGGCTGGTTATCCGGCAGGTGTTATGCCCGGTACGTATAAAGTCATGCTCACCGGCGCGAAACATCCGCATGAGGTACAGCTCAACGCCATTATCTGGTATATTAATACGCTTAGTAATAAGGCCGGAAAAGCCAGCGAACCGCCGGTACCCGACCGGCTGGCCAAATGATGGGCCACCGCTGAATATCCGCTGCTGATGCTGTAACGGTCTCAAAGGAGTGCTCCATGATGGAAGACGCGGAAAATCAACGTTTAAGGCCCCATCCCGAGGTTCGCTTCGCGGAACCCCCGGCACCCGTGGATTTACACGCGCTGGCGGCATCCTTGCGGGCGGAGCCTAATTCCGGCGAACGGGGCCATCGGCAGGAAACCATCTTTAAACATGGTAATGTGACTATCGCCTTATTTGTGTTTGACCAGTTTTCACATCTGCCGGAACATACCGCGCAGGGTGTCGTCACCATGCAGGTGCTGAAGGGCTGGATGATAATCAGCGCTGGGACTGCGGAGCATGAACTCAGGGCCGGACAGATGCTGGTTTTGGACTCAGGTGTTCGCCATGCCCTCAAGGCGGAAGAGGAAAGCGAAGTTCTGGTGAGCGTCCATCTTGGGTCATAATCCCGGTCGCCGCCGCCGCGAACACTGACTGCCTTCGCGGCCCGGATTGGCGGCACGGCGGGAGCGCATCTGCTCTCCAATGCCAATAAGTGTTTCTCGGCGCAGCAGCCTGGCCGCCAGAGGAAATATGTCCTGCTCTTCCATCGCAATGTGCGGCGTGTATATACGGATAAGCGATTCAACGGTGCGACGAAATTCCTCTTGGTCCTCATCAATCATCTTCCCGCTTTTCAGCCAAGCCTCGCCGAGTTCATCAATCCGATGATGCAGTTTTTCCGCTTCCGCGTGTTCTTCGGCCAACTGGCGCATGCGCGTCACAGCCTCGGTCGCCGCAATATCTCCGCTGGCGGCTAACGCCGGAAACAGCGAGGCCTCTTCATCCTCATTATGTCGGGGGCCGGCGAGCTTGAAATAATCCAAAGCGGTTCGTAGAGCGGCGCGATGTTGCACATCGAGTGCACCGGTGCGTCCGATTTTTTCAAGCGCAAGTAGAAATCGCTCGATTCTCCGGTGGCAGTCCATCATCAATTCAATGGGCTGGCTGAAATCCGCCTGGGGTTTATCACCAATGTTGACGGGCATCAGAAATCCTCACAAATATTTTTCCTACAGCAGGGCGACACCGTTGGTCTTGGCCGCCTTTTTCAGTGCTTCATCATCTGTTGCCAGAGGAATACCAACGCGCATCGCAAGTTCCAGATAGGCGGCATCGTAGCTGGTCAGACGGCATGTGTTGGCCAAATGCAATATGTCGTTCCAAGCGAGGCTGTGGGTTTCCGGGTCAACATGAATTGAAAATGCGTCAAACATTCGGATAAAGGCGGTCCGCTTTGTGGAACTGATACGTCCGGATTTTGTTGCAATCGCCAGCACGTTGGCGACTTCCAACGACCAATGTCCCGGCACGATCGCGGGCTGGCGTGCTAATTTTTCAGGCAATGCTTCCGTTCGCGGCGTGCATTGGTCATCAAAGCACCAGGCCATGGTCATAAATGTATCATAAACCCATTCCATCACGGGCGTCCTTGGTCGATGAGGTCCTGAATTTTCAGGCCGCCAAGGGTGACACCTTTGCGGGCCTTTCGCCCCTGGGCAATAGCCGTGGCGGCGTCCGGCCGGCCTGCGGCAGGGCTGATCGCCGAGAGTATTGCCACGTCGCGACCATGTCGGGTGATGACTATGCTTTCGCCGGCCTCAACTTGATCCAAAAGTCGCGGCAAATGCGTTTTCGCCTCATGCGCTCCAACCTTAACCATGGCAGGACTCCAAACAACTGGTCCAGATTAGTTTAGCCTGAGAAGCATTCCCAACAATGTCAAAACCCGCCGAGTTTCGCAGTTTCCCTCACTTTCGTGGGCCGCGACCCCGAATGCGCAGGCCGGGACGGCGTTTTTCAATTTCCGCTGTCGCTTTTCCAACGGCGTTTAGTTGCCCGGGCGTGGCCCGATCCTGTATAGCGCCAAACAGCACACGCTCTTCCCAGCGGATGTGGTCACGAAGTTCTCGGCCAAGTGCCGCGCACCAGGACTCCGCGGGCGGCTCGTCAGCGCTTCGCCGAAGTCCCGCCGCAACAAGATTTCGTATGCTGCCGTGCTCGCGGAGCATTTGCTTGATTTCCGGTTCGAGCATCAGTGGAATAAGTAATTGCTCTTCCTCACGAAAGTGATCGGCGATCTCGGCGTTCCAGCATCGCCGAAAATACGCCGCCGCCGAGGTTCTCGCTGCGTCGTCCGCATTTGCCGCCTTGGTCAGCTCATTGGCCGCTTTCAGGCCCATAAAATGATCACGGGAAAACGGTTGCAGGCTTTCATCGCGTTGCAAGGGTGGGTGATCAAATTCCCGCACGGTCGGTTCCTTTACGCTTAATGTCCATGCCGCCAAACGTATGATAGCACGGTAGGCGCGTAGATCGAAAGTAATATTCTGGATAAAAATGTCTTGAAATCCATAATATACCGTGATACACTTATTCTGTGGGCTGGTGATGCTCCGGCCCGGTTGATGGAAACGAGGTGTCTTATGACAACGGCAACAACCTTGGGTGTGGATGATTCGGTATCCCAATGGGTGGTGGAACTTCCCGCGCGATCCCGCGTGTTTGAAAAAAACGGAATTGATTATTGTTGTGGCGGCAAGGCAACGCTGCGGCAGGCGTGTGCCAAGCGCCATGTTAATCCGGAAACGGTGATCGCCGATTTGCTTGCGGCCGGGCATGAGCCCGATCAGAAAGATTGGAGCGCCGCAACCTTAACAGAACTGGCCGATCACATTGAATCGACGCATCACGCCTGGCTGAAAAGAGAATTGCCGCGTACCGCCATGCTTGTGCATCGCACCTACACGGTCCATGGATTGCATTATCCGTGGTTGACAGAACTGAAAACCACCTACGACCGCTTTGCCGCCGAAATGGATGCGCACATGTTCAAGGAGGAACACATCCTTTTTCCGCGTATCCGACTCATTGACGCCAAACGGACGGATATTGAAGTTGATCAACCCGTGGCCATCATGGAGCACGAGCACGACCGCGCCGGTGCTGATCTGGAAAAACTGCAAAGCCTAAGCAACAATTACACCGCCCCAGAAGACGCCTGCAACACGTTTCGCGCCATGCTCGATGCGCTGCGGGAAATTCAAGCCGATACGCACGTGCATGTACATAAGGAGAACAACATATTGTTTCCACGGGCTAAGTGCTCTGTCACGTCTAAATATTAGGATCCAAATTTGCAGGCGTGACAGAGCGCTGATGCAGCATCGCGTTGATTTTGATCAACTGGCGGTAACGGTTTTAATTTTCGGGGCAGTCTGTGGAGCGCCGGACCGGGAATCTTTCAACGGTGTGGCAGCCAGGAATGGCACTTCCTTAAGGATCTCTATCATGCGGCAATGGCCTTTCGTATCAGTTGGTGCCGAGCTTGTTGGCGCGGCACGGTAAGAAGCGCGATGGGCTTGGCACGACGCTTGACGGCACGCGGTTCATAACGGTCGGGCCGGTTCCCTACGCGGTGGCGGGATACCGCATACAGCAACAGTTCCCACAGGCGCGGCAGATCGCGTGTGGCGGCGCACTGCAACACCGGGGCGAAGGCATTAATCGTCTGCACTGTTCCGGCAAAGCTTATTTCCCGTGGCTGGCGGCCCGCCGTTTGTGCCGCCTCGGCCATCACGGTGCGGATCAGGTTGTAGGCCAGCAGGTGCATCCAGATTTCTTTTCGCACCATCTCCGGCCTCTTGCAACGCAGCACGCTCATGCCCATCGTCTGCTTGATGGCACGCAAGTCCAATTCCACATGCCAGCGCAGGCGAAAGGCCTCGGCAATTTCCGCCCGGCTGTAAACTTGGGCATCCAACAGCGTGGTCACCAGCACCACGGAACGCACGCGAAAGCCCCGCTGGCAAACCCGCACGCGAATCTCACGCACCTCCAGTGTATCGGGCATCCGCTGGTAGGTCGCGTCATC
>DAHVEJ010000140.1 GCA_027313145.1 Phycisphaerales bacterium
TCCGGAGAACCCTTCGCTTTGGCATGCAACGCCGCCTGCAGTTTCTGAACACTTGCCGGAGTTGTTAGACTCATTTGAGACCAATCTCCTGATATTCCGCACCGCTTCCTGCGTTGCCCTTCAACTAAGGCCCCTTCCCTCCACCGGAATTACCCGGCTTCCTCGGTACTACGAGCCTTTCCGCCACCCCTTGTCGGCCCGGCTCATCTCCTCGCGGAGCGCCGGTTGAGAGTCACACGCCCTCACCGCAGGGGTTTCCCGTGTTGCTGCTGATTTCCTTCGCTGACATGCCGCCACCAATACCCCGTCGGGATCGCCTGTGGCCTTTGTCGTTCACGCTGCTAAGCAGCACGGCCCAGACGATGGCAGCCTTCTCCGAATGGCAACCGGATCGGCTCCCGCCTTTCGACTTTTCGAGGCTTGCACGGTGTTCACTTTACATTGCGGCCTGTCCGCTCGCGGCCCGCCTAATGCGGACTTTACATCGAGAGCTTCGACAACTTTGTTACCTCCGTTGCCGTCCCGATTGCTACCGGCTGGAACGACCAATTTGCCGGGCGGGTATATCTCCCGCTGAAAATCAGCGCCTTTGCACGGCGCACTGCCATACACTATCATAGAAAAAAAGGTGGTCAACATCGTAAATATTGTGGTAGTCATTATTTAATTACCATGGATATGGATTGCTTTTTCTGGCATGGGACGTAAGATTTTATGTGTGCTGTCGGAAAAAAGACCCACGAGATCAAGCGGCAGTTCACTGGCGGCTTTAAAAGGGAAAAAAGCCATGAAGAGACGTGATTTCTGCAAGCTCGTGGCTGGCGCAGCCTCAGCGGCACTTTTGCCTGTGGCGGCTAAAATCAGCGAAGCAAGATCGCTTAGCGTCCCCGCCGCTTTTGACAAATACACTGAAAATTATGCCGCATTCTGCAATACGCCCGCGAATAAACGGGTGTTTTATACTTTGCGCGGAAAACGCAGGCAACGCATCGTTCCAGAAAAGCTTTCAGACGCCACGTGGCAGCCTGATACTATTGGGCAGATGCAGCATGTGCCACGCCTGCCTGTTCCCGGTGGTTCCTAGTATGGCGTACCAATGAATTCACCATTTTCTGATCTATCCGGTCAGGGACCCTATAAGCCCACGTGGGATTCTCTTCTGCAATATGACTGTCCCGAATGGTTCCGCGATGCCAAGTTCGGCATCTGGAATCATTGGAGTCCGCAGTGCGTGCCGGAAGACGGGGATTGGTACGCGCGCTTAATGTATATCCAAGGTTCGCAGCAATACAAATACAACCTTAAACATTATGGCCACCCTTCCGTGTTCGGTTATAAAGACCTCTGCCCGCAGTGGACACTGTTGAACTGGGAACCCGAAGCGCTGATGGCAAGTTACAAACGAGCCGGGGCTAAACTGTTCCTGGCTTTGGCCAATCATCATGATGGCTTTGATACGTGGAACTCCAAACATCATCCATGGAACGCCAAAAATATCGGCCCGCATCGCGATGTCATTGGCACCTGGGCCAAAACCGCGCGGGCCAATGGGATGCGCTTTGGGGTAACGGTGCATCAGGCTTATAACTGGTGGTGGTTTCAAACTTCCCACGGAGCTGATCGTGCCGGCCCATTGGCGGGTGTGCCGTATGATGGTGATTTGACCAAAGCCCAGGGAAAAGGCCAATGGTGGGAAGGCTTGGATCCACAGCAACTTTACGGCCCCAAGCACATGCCCGATGCCCTTCCGGACATTTCCTATGTGAAAAACTTTTATGACCGCACACGCGATCTGGTGGATCAGCATAATCCGGATTTACTTTATTTTGACAACCCGCTGTTGCCGCTGGGCTGGGGCGGTATGAATATTGGTGCGTATTTCTATAATCGCAATCTGCAACTTCACGGCGGAAAAATGGAAGGTGTCATTAATGTTAAAGGCGTGCCGGGCCACTGGATGAAAGCGGTGGTGGCGGATATTGAACGCGGTGTAACCAGTGGAATTATGGCCCACCCATGGCAATCGGAAACCTGCATCGGAGATTGGCATTATCAACGGGCTTTATTTAATGATCCCGGTAAATACGGCGGCTATATGCCGCCGGATAAAATCATTCACTGGATGATTGATGTTGTAAGCAAAAATGGAACGTTTATTCTCAATATTCCCGGCAAACCCGATGGCACCATTGACCGCAAGGAGCAGTTAATACTTGATAAAATCGGGGACTGGATGGCCATAAATAGTGAGGCCATTTATGCCACACGCCCATGGAAAGTGTATGGCGAAGGCCCCAATGTCATGCGAGCCGGTTCCATGCGGGGCGGTGGTACAAATCATTTGGGGGCCAATGACATTCGCTTCACCCGCAACAAAGCCAATACAGTGGTTTATGCTCTGGCGCTGGGGTGGCCCAAGGACGCATTTATGATCAAGTCCCTGGGTACAGCCGCAGCCACCAACCCGGGAAAAATCCAGCAGGTAGAACTGCTTGGCACAGATGAAAAATTACGCTGGAAGCAGACCGCCCATGGCCTGCGCGTGGAATTGCCCAAATACCGTCCGACACTTAATTACGCAGTGGCATTGAAGGTCATTATATGAATGATGCTTTAGAAAAATCTCAGCCAGCGCACGCGGGCGTGGAAATTCGATGGCGATAGTGGATTTCAGATGACTTTACGATGATCGGTTTGCAGGCAACTGAGCAATCACCCAGCCGCGCAGTAATTGCCGCTGGGGTGGGGACATACATCCGTCACTGGATAGCGCTGTTGCCGGTGGGCTGGCGGGGCGGTCAGTTGAAGGTGCGGCGCGGGCTTTGGGTCTTCGGGAAGTTTTTACGAGCGGGGCCGGCGGGACGGTACTTGCCCCATTGTGGGGGATATGAGAAGCGATTGGAGAAGGGGCTGTCTTTGGCAGTTCCATGGGCCATTGGAACACCACACGATAGAGCCGCTTGCCGGGCGGCACCTCCGGATAATTCCGCTTGAGTTCGGCCAGAAGCTCTTCAAGCGTATCAAAACCATCATCGCGGGCGTCGTTGAGGGTTAAGGATTCGTACCCCGCCAATTCATCAACGCGCAAAATTTTCATTTTGCCCAACCCGGGCGTAAAGCTGATCTGCCCCGCAAATACTATCGGCCGCGTCCAGTAACGGATGGTCTGTCGCTTTTTACCGGCTCGCACCAGTTCCACGAGATGTTTTTTCAATAAGAGCATCAGGGGTACCCAATTACACTATCCAAGCCTCGCGGGTTGCAGGCGAATCCCCCGGCCGCGGCAAACATCCGAAGGTTTACATTATATCCATTTCTGCGTGATTTAGGCTATAATCACTGATATATCGTTTGGAAATGGACCTGCACTGCAATGGCTGATACCACAACAACTTCCACCCCCCCGCCGGCATGGGATCAGGGCAATCTGAAAAATCCGCATGAGGCCGTGGACAAAGCCGGGCGGGTACAGCGCATGTTTTCGGCCATTGCACCGTCTTACGATCTGAATAATCATTTACATTCGCTTTGGATGGATCACTACTGGCGGCGCAAGGCCGTACAGATTGCGGGCGTAAAGGCTTCGGATATCGTGGCGGATATTGCGTGTGGCACAGGCGATCTGTCGGCGGCGTTTGATCGAGCGGGTCCGAGGCGGGTTATTGGAATTGATTTTTGCCACGCCATGTTGCAGGGTGCCTGCGGAAAAAATGCCGCTTCTACGGGGCGGGCCATTTCCTTTTATGAGGGCGATGCCCTGCGCCTGCCCTTGCGGAATCAGAGCGCGGATATTGTTTCGATTGCCTTTGGCATTCGCAATGTATCGGATTGGGGCAAGGCTGTGGATGAATTTTATCGGGTACTGCGACCGGGTGGCCGATTGATTATTCTGGAGTTTTCTCTGCCGACAAATTCGGTGCTGCGAGCCGGATACAATTTTTACTTTCGGCGTATTTTACCGCGCACGGCCACGCTGATCAGCGGGGATAAAACCGGTGCCTATAAATACCTCCCCGAGAGCGTGAACACCTTTATTTCTCCCCAGCAACTGACGCAACGCATGAAAGACGCGGGCTTTGCCGATGTAACAGCCACATCATTGACGGCTGGAGTCTGTTTCTGCTACAGGGGAATGCGCCATGCGTAAGCTTGTGGAAAGTGAAAAAATCATGCGGCGGACGGTCCGCTGCGACTGGTGGTGTCGGCACTGCAAGCAACCGTTCGGGTCAGAAAATATTTCGTTGTATTGCGCCAAACTGCCGAATGTGATTAAACCGAGCTGGTTCTTCGCGTCTATGGCACTTCTGGATCATCTGCGTGATTGCCGGAAGGAAGACTATACGGACCGTTTGACCTATCGTTATGGTGAAGATTTTTTATCCCATATGGAAATCTATAACTGGTTCAATGACCACGCGGTGGTTCATAAAACCCTCATCGATGAAGAGGAACTTGAGGACCAGTAAAACCAACTGCGGATGATCAGGCAGCCGCGGGCAACTTGGAAGTAGAGACGTATTGATGCCAAAGAAAACTTTTATTCTCGCCATTACCGGTGCTTCGGGCGCTATTTATGCCCGGAAGATTCTTCAAGGCCTTTCAACTGGTGGCTGCCGGGTGTACCTGGTTATTTCCCCGGCCGGTCGCAGACTTTTACATGATGAGCTGGGGGTGGAACATCCTGATCCGGAAGAAATTCTGGCCATGACTATTCCGCATGACATCATCCCGCTGCCGTATAACGACATTGGTGCGTGCATTGCGTCCGGCTCCTATAAAACCAACGGCATGGTGGTGGCACCGTGTTCGAGCAATAAACTGGCGGAGATTTCGCGGGGGTTGGGCGATAACCTTATTGGACGGGCGGCACAAGTGACGCTTAAGGAGCGAAGACCGTTGATTCTGCTGCACCGTGAAATGCCCGTTGGATTAATTGAACTGCGCAACATGTGCCAATTGGCTGAAGCGGGCGCAATAATTTGCCCGGCCAGCCCCGGATTTTATAAAACCCCGCAGACCATTGATGATCTGGTGACCATGGTCGCCGGGCGCGTGCTGGATTTACTGGACGTGCCGCACGATTGGAATACGCGCTGGGCTGGAGCAGGGGCCAGAAGTGATCCAGGAGAATCCCGGGGCATTTAGTTGAAAGCAACGGTGGTAACGGACCATGAAAAGCACTTTCTCCACATGGGCGTCGCGATTGAGAATTGGAATCAATGATGGGTAATACATGATGACTGATTCGAATACTGCCGTGCCCCAGGCCAGGCCCGGTTTGCTGAAACGCTTTGGCACTTTTCTGGACATGATCAAATTTTCCCACAGCATTTTTGCCATGCCGTTTGCGCTGATCGCGGCATTTTTGGCTGCGCGGGCGATTGATCTGGCGTGGCCGGGATGGATTCGTCTGGGATTAATTGTACTGTGCATGGTTCTGGCCCGGACATTTGCCATGACGTTTAACCGCCTGGTGGATCGGGATTTTGACAGCCGCAACCCGCGCGCTATGCGCCGGCCAAGCGTGACGGGAGAAGTATCCGTCGCGTTTATGATCGGGACACTGGTTCTCTGCGGGTTATTGTTCATTGGCGCGACGCTGTTATTTGAGCTGATTCTAGGCAATATATATCCAGTGGTTCTGGCGGTACCGGTGCTGGGGTGGATTGCGTTGTACAGTTTTACCAAGCGCTTTACCTGGTTGTGCCATTTTTTTCTGGGCAGTTCACTGTGCCTGGCCCCCATCAGCGCCTGGATCGCCATCGTGCCGCCGCACGGACCGGTGCTGGGCGTGCAGGATCTTTTGCTGGCGGGCGCGGTACTGTTCTGGCTGCCGGGATTTGATATTTTGTATGCTTTGCAGGATGTGGAAATTGACCGCAAGGAGAAGCTCTTTTCCCTGCCGGCGAGATTCGGGGTTGCCGAAAGCCTGTGGATTTCCCGTGCCTGCCATTTTCTTGTGATTGCCCTGCTGCTGGCCTTTGGCCTGGGCGTCGGCGGCGGTTTGCACCTGGGGCCGATTTATTGGTTGGGATTTGTAATTGTAGTGCTGCTTTTGGTCATTGAACAATCGCTGGTGAAACCGAATGATATTTCCAAGGTGAATCTGGCATTTATGACCATGAATGGATTGGTCGGACTGATTTTCGGATTGACCACCATCGCGGCTATTCTGCTATACCGGTAAAGGATGGGCCACGGATGAACAAAAGAAAGAAAAAAATCCCCTTGGCAAGCGGCGGTACCAAGGCGTCTTCGTTGGCTGCTACCAGAGCATTGAAACCAGTAATGCGAAGCGCCTTAAGCGATTATCCATCACTGCTGAAACGTGTGAAAGAATGTATCCGCCATGCACAAAGCCGCGCGATCATGCTTGCGAATTCGGAAATGATCCATCTTTATTGGAACGTTGGCCGACTGCTTATCGAACGACAGGCCAGCCAAGGATGGGGTGCGGGGGTTCTACGTCGTCTGGCCCATGACCTGCTTAATGAGTTGCCGGAAGTGAAAGGCTTTTCTGAACGAAATTTGAAATTGATGACGCAATTCTGTCGCGAATATCCCCATCTTCTACCAATTGGGCAACAGGCTGTTGCCCAATTGACATCCGGCCAATATTCACGCAATGTGCAGACCAAACCCTCGCATGACAAGGTTTTTACAATTAGGCAACAGCCTGTTGCCCAATTGCCCTGGGGGCATAATGTGCTGCTTATGCAGCGGGTAAAGTCTCCCACTATTCGCTTGTGGTATATGCGTGAGACACTCCTGCACGGGTGGAGTCGCAATGTACTGGAACTCATGATTAAACGCGAAACGCATCGACGGCAGGGCAACGCCATCACCAACTTTCGCGATAAGTTGCCGGCCCATCAATCTGATTTAGTCTCGCACGCCCTTAAAGATCCCTACATCTTCGATTTCATGACCATGACCGAGCCTTTTCATGAACGTGAGCTGGAAACACAGCTTCTGCGCCACTTGGAAAAATTCCTGATCGAGGTGGGACAGGGCTTCGCCTTTGTCGGCCGTCAATATCATGTTCAGGTGGGCGGGGACGATTTCTATATTGATCTGCTATTTTATCATCTGCAATTGCGCTGTTATGTTGTCATCGACCTTAAAAAAGGTGCGTTCAAAGCCGAGTATGCCGGCAAAGTCAACTTTTATCTCAATGTTGTGGATGATAAATTGCGCCACCCGGCGGACAATCCATCCATTGGTCTGATTCTATGTCAGGATCGCAATCGGGTGGTCGCGGAGTACGCCCTGCGCGGGCTGCAAAAACCCATCGGTATTTCCGAGTATGAAATTACCCGCGCGTTGCCGAAAGATCTTAAGTCCAGCCTGCCGTCCATAAAAGAAATTGAGGCGGAACTGACACAGCCCGCGACACTGCCGCCAAAGCGGCCCGCCGCGCGTAAAAAACGCAATCCGTCAACGACCACCGGTCGGACGTGAATGCCGGATATATCATATGTATAAGTATATTATTATAACACATGTACAATCATGGCCAATTGGGCAACAGCCTGTTGCCCAATTGGCCCAACGACACGCATTGGCACTCTTCCGGAGGATAAGCATGTGACGTACCAGGATGATGACAGCAATGACGATGAACACTGGAAAATTCAAAACCACATCAACACGGCGGCCTGCCCCAACTGCAAAAAGACCATTTACGATGACACGCCGCGTTGTCCATTTTGCGGAGAATATATTACCAGCCGCCAATTGCTTGGTGGCGGCGGTACTGTGAAGTTTATAGGCATTGCACTGTTATTTTTGGCCTTGGCGATGTTTATTATCAGTTGGCTGTTTTCCCCGCCGTGGTGATGGGTTATCTCCGACCTCGGATGCGCTGGTCCGCTTCGGCGGGGCACGCGGTGTGCTTATCGCGACGAATTGAAGCGCGCCGTGTCATCACAGTACATTTGCGCTGCAAACTCAACGCTGCCGCATTGAGCTACAGACCGTCGTGGGGGGGAATACGAATATTGGATTATTGAAATTCTGAGCCTGGATGATAGGTTTCAAACCGGGTGTGCGAAGCGACAAATGTCAGGCGGACTGTGTCGCAGGGGCCGTTGCGCTGTTTAGCGATAATCAGTTGTGCCTCATTGAGTTTATCCGGGTTGGCCTGGGCCCATTCCTGATCGCCGCGGTGCATAACGGCTTCACGGTGCAGGAGCATAACGACATCGGCGTCCTGTTCAATGCTGCCGGACTCGCGGAGGTCACTGGTACGGGGGAGGCGATTTTCACTTTCCGAGGCGCGATTTAACTGGGACAGACACACCACGGGGCATTTTAATTCACGGGCCAGTGCCTTGACGCCGCGACTGATGGAACTGATTTGCTGCTGCCGGTTTTCCTCCCTCGGGGCTTCCATAAGTTGCAGATAGTCAATGACAACCAGTTCAATGCCATGCTGACTTAACAGGCGGCGTGCCTTGGTGCGCAGGTCCAAAATGGATAATGCGGGTGTATCATCAATAAAGATTTTCCCTTCAGACAACTCCCCCACCGCCATACTCAAGCGGTTGCGGTCTTCCCTAGAAAGCATATTGCGCCGGAGATTTTGGGAATCCACGCCGCTGCGCGAGCAGAGCATACGCTGGGCCAATTGCTGCTTGGACATTTCCAGTGAAAACACGGCGACGGGCTTTTTCAGATCCACGCCGACATGCTCAACGATATTCATAACCAGTGCGGTTTTTCCCACACTGGGGCGGGCGGCCAGCACAATCATTTCTTCACGCTGCAGACCACTGGTGAGGTTATCAAGCTCCACATAACCCGTTGGTACACCGGTAATCGTATTGCCGGTGTTGCGGTCCAGCATTTCAAATGTTTCGTGCAGCACATCGGTCAGTGATACCGGCTGGCCGGTAACTTTTAATTGGGCCACTTCAAAGATGGTGCGCTCGCTGCGGTCTAAAATGACTGCGGCCTCTTCGGAATTGTCATAGCAGGATTCCAGCGTCTGGGCACATGCCGTGATAAGTCGCCGCAGGAGGGCCTTATCCCGCACAATCTGGGCATAGGCGATGGCGTTGGCGGCACTGGGCACACAGTTGACCAGTTGCTCAAGATAATCATAGCCTCCGGCGGTGTCGTACAGATTTTTCTGCTTAAGTTTGTGGGTGAGGGTAACACCATCCACTGCGGAACTGGCTTGGAAAAGCTCAAGAATACCTTCAAAAATAATCTGGTTCTGCCGACTGAAAAAGGCATTGCCGGATTCAATAATCGCACAGACCGGGCCAATGACTTCCGGGTCCAGCAACATGGAACCTAACAGCGCCATTTCCGATGCGGAATCGTGTGGGGGTGTGCGGTCCGTCACATTTTGTGGCTGGAGCGTCAGGGGTGCCTCACGCGGACGAGGGCGAGCGGTTGTTGCGGATTGTTCCATAAAAGTATATCTCGCGTTAAAGCTACGGTTTCACATTGCAAAACCCGATCGCGGCAACATCCTTTTTGCCACGCCTAATGTAACGCGGTTGATCCGATTTTGCACGGCCTGCCAGTAAGATTATGTCGACAGGTTTTCCACAATGAAGAACCGCATTCAAGCCGTCCGACGCGATCTCTCTCAGCAACCCATTCAACCAATCCTCCGGGAGCGGATACAGCGCATTTATCACGTCCACCACCGCCGCCACTGTGTGCGCCCTCACCTTATACCCTTAACATGACCCACATGTTTTTTAGGATTAATAGCCGATAATACTATTTTTTACCAAGGATGGGTAAATAATGGTGACGGATCGGGACCTGTGGGCCGAGGCTCATTTTGGAAAAGCGAAGTTGGGGGATAAACGTCGAACGCAGCGGCTGGTGCGTTTGGCGAAGCAATTTGCAGCGGTGCCCGGCGGTACGATAACCGGCGTATTTCCGGATTGGGCGGAAATGAAAGCGGCGTACCGATTGCTGGATGGCGACGAGGTATCGCACGGATCAGTTTGTGCGGGGAGCTTTGAGCAAGTCCAAAGTACCTGCCGTTCGCCAGGTGTGTATTTGATGATTGAGGACACCACGGCGGCGAGTTTTCCGATGCGTGAGGCGGCGGGGGGATTGGGGCCGGTGGGAGAAGACTACACCCGTGGCTTCTGGCTACACAGCACGCTGGCGGTTCGCTGGCAGGGCCATCCGGAGGACCCCTACGAGGATCAGTCGCAGTTGATTGGGCTGGCGGGCCAAAGCGTATGGGTACGCGACATTACAAAATCACGGCGTAAGGAAAAGAAGGCGGATCGCTTACGTCGTCAAGACAGAGAATCTGCCCGATGGGGGCAAACGTTGGTGGCCAGCGGAGGTCCGGGCATTGGCGGAGCGCAATGGATTTATGTGGCGGACCGGGAGAGTGACATCTATGAAGTCTTCGCACGTTGTGGCCAAAGCGGATGCCATTTTGTGGTGCGTTCGGCACATGACCGCGCCCTGACCAAGATGGATCAACAATACCTCCACGACGCCTTGGCGGCGGCGGTGCCGCTGGGACGCCGCAGTATTGATTTGCCCGCCGGCAAGGGGCGGGCCGCGCGTTGTGCGACATTGGAGATTCGCGCCATGCGCGTACAACTGCGTGCTCCCCGTCGTCCCGGAACGCCTCTGGCCGATCAGCAGCTCAATGTCGTGGAGGTTCGCGAAATCGAGGCCTCGGCGGATGCCGATCCCGTGCATTGGATTCTATTGACGGATTTGCCGACTGACACACTGCCGGAGCTACGGAAGGTGGTGGCAATCTATCGTCGCCGCTGGCTTATTGAAGAGTTTCACAAGGCCCTGAAGAGCGGGGTCGGGCTGGAGAAAAGCCAACTCGCGGAAGCCCGCAAACTCATGGCGCTGGCGGGAATCCTATCGATCGTGGCGTGCTTTCTGGTGGGACTCAAGCTCCACGCACGATCCGATGACGCACTGCCATTGGACGAAACCCAAGTGGATCACGCAACACGCGTGATTCTGGAGAAAAAAGTTGGCAGGCCCAAGGAAGGATGGAGTTATCAAACCATTCTCGTGGCCATCGCCAGGCTCGGTGGACACATTGGCCGCCGCAGCGACGGTCCCCCGGGCTGGCAGACCATCTGGCGCGGTTGGCAGCGACTGCTGCTGCTGGTCGAGGGATTCCGCCTCGCCTCTGACGGATGAAAAATGTGGGTAATGTTAACCCGACCTTCGCACTTTGCGTGGTTTTTGGGGCCGAAAAAATCTTTAAGTGGCCACGGCGGTAGCGCCAGGCGG
>DAHVEJ010000141.1 GCA_027313145.1 Phycisphaerales bacterium
GAGCAAATGACAGCGAGTTCCGGGTGCAGTCCGCTGCCACCGCGGACCGATAATTCATAACGTGTAATTGCAAGATGGTTCCGAAGATCAAATATCCATTTGTTAACGTACATATCCGGCGACCTGTAAGTGAACAGCAGACGGCGGCCCTCGGTACGCACCACCATCTTGCCGAACGCATTTGCGTGAAACGAGTTATGGTCAAACGGCCGCAGCCCCAAGGCGTAGAGTATGACCGACGCGCTACCGCCTGGGGAACCGCAGGGGGGCAACTTGTCTGACGGATTGGTGATGTGGCCAAATGGCCTACCTCCATCCAGCGGGTACGTCAAACTCTCAAAACGCGTTGGAGCGTAAATGAGGATTTGAGACCCGGTGATGCCGTATTTTGATGCCATCGGGACAGCGCTCTTCGCGATGGTTTGCCGGAAGTAGATCAGGCCGTGCAGGGTACTCATTTCGCAGTGATATCGGAAAATCCCATGTGCGGGCGGCCCCAGTTTTATTCCGCGGGCGGCAAGATTGCGCCCCCCTGCGCTCGCGAGGAAGGATTTACCCCATCCTTTAGGAGGGTTATAGTCAACTGAGTAATCATACTTGACTTCGAGGTTCTCTAGCCGCTTTTGGCGAGCGTCAATCCCGGAAACATGCCCCGGGGGCACCGCCCACGTTGGCACGGCCCGAAAAATTAACACGCCCCAGCAAAGCAATAAGGATGGTACGGCCAGACGTCGAAATTCGGCATGTTTCGGAAAACGCCGGTTATAACATTGTTCAACCATGGTTTGTACCCTAGCCTTTTAAGATTCCAGACGGTGGTCGCGACGCCGAGTCGGATCAGCCGGCTAATCAGTAAGCATCGAACGAAGTGGGGTGCGTGGCGATGTTCCGCCAGGCCAACGGATTACCGAATGACTGGGTGGCGCTGTCGGCTACCTGAAAACAGGCCATCGAACCTGGGGCGACTCCCACGGAATACGCGGACTGCAGAACAAGGAGCAGGCCGGAACATCCGGTTGACTGGTACCCGTACAATGTACCGCATTCCTCCTCGGCTGGTGTGCATGTTCCCAAGCTGTCGGGGAGGTAGCCACCACACGACCCATGGCTTGGATCCGCATCTATGTGAAATGATTGAATCATCAAACCATTAACCACAATAGGTGCATTTGCGCAATAAACAGGGCAACCTCCGTCAGAGTTCCAGCAATTGACAGGACCCTCTGTATTTGGCTGCGGATTCCCGGTGTTTAGCTGCGCTAGGACCGTGGTTGCCTCGGCCCCGACACCGAGCCCCACTGCACAGAACGCCGCCGCTGCGATTAACCTGATTCTCCCACTTCGCCAATTCAGCCGCTTGCGAATTGAATTAAACATGCTACTTCTCCTTAAATTCAGATGAAACCACCAATCGTTCACAGATTCCGGAACGCCCGGAACCCGAAATTTCTCAACTCGCGTCTTGACCGCACGCCACCCTTCCGGGACCAATTGCCGATAATCGTTCGGCGAAAAACGGTTTCCATAATATATATGTGCGCCGAGGATGATTTTGTGACATAAAAATGTAAATTTTGTTGTTTGCGCAAGACATCCTCCGCAGGGTTGTCCAGAAATACCAGTGCCAGCGCAATCGCTACAACCAACGTCGCCGTGAACCAGGGATTCACATGCACCTGACCAAAGCAGCCGCAATCGGCTCTTCCGGCGAAGGCATCGTAAAGCGTGTAACATGCGAACACGCTGAAACAGCCAACCGCAACCCGCCGCGCGGCTTCCGGCAACGCACCGCCGATCAGCCAAAGGCCGAGGAACATTTCCCAAGCAATCAGCGCCGATTTCAGGCCAAATATTTCGTGTGGGGATGCAGGCAGGACTGAGGGACTGATGTGTTGCCAAAAGTCCAATACACCAGCGATTATTACGATGACGCCCACGAGATTCATCGCAATTCTCAAATACTCAAAGTTTTTTAGCAAAATACAATCCTCCCCTTAATTTGCTCATAAACGGCTCAACCGCTCTCATGCAGCTTAGCGCCCTGGTTTTTCTCCGTCGGCAGCTTTTCCTTCCGTGCGCCGCCCTACATATCCATCAACCGTGGCTTTCACTGGATAATAGCCGAGGCACTTCAACACAAGATGAGCTTTGAATGACCCCAGCCGAGCGTCGCCCGGGACACCCAGTAAGAGCCGTGCAGACTTATCCGCAGTAGCCTTTGACATGCCAACCGCCGTAATAAATTTGGATACTGTCTGGCCCGGAATCATTCCGAACTGTTTTGGCAAGGAGACCAACAGGTCTCGGTTGCCACGAAAATAGATAACCGTGCCGACACTCTGCCCCCTCGCCACCCGTCCGACAGAGAGCCTGTTCGGATAGATATAAAATGGTACGGCAGAGATCGAATCCCCCGCGACAAATACCCGCAGCGAATGAATGGTTCGCCGCCCTTTCGTGCGGTATAGAACCGCTACGAACTTACGGAATGGCCCCACGGCGCGAGTAAAGTCGGTATAGCGGATCGTGAGCGTGACTGTGGAGCTGGGGCCAACGCCCCAGTCAGCACAGTGGGTTGTCAAGCAACTGCATTGTGGCACAATATGGACTATGTCAATCTTTGAATTGCCGCGGTTCAGGAGAGAGAATGTCCCGCTTGCTTGCTGCTCCACCCCGATTTGGCCGAAATTCCGTATCGGCGGTATTGCTTCAAGGGGGACTGCGGTTGTCGGCCGTGTATCCGGCCTCTCACGCAAACGCCATAAAGCACAAAGCAGAATTCCGCTCAACAGGCAAGCGGTGACCGCCACCGCCGCCAACTTCCGCATTTTATTTCCGTTGGCTCGCATCACTTTCCCCCTCCTCGGAGCGTTTTGACGCCCATCCATATCACGACGGCCAAGCCACCTAGCGCCAGTGCCGCAATGACTTCCCACAACCACCTTGGCATCCCTCCTCGGGATGCGCCTGTGGCGGGCACCGCGGACGAGCCGATTGGCAATGCCGGTGGACTTAACGCAGGATTGGCGGTATTCGCATTGGGCAGCATTTCTTGGCCCGGAATCGCATCGTAGTGCTCTTGCAACTTAAAAATCGCCTTGTCCGTCAGTCGTCTGGGGCCGGATTCGACGTTAAACTGCTGGTTAATGCGTTCATCAAGCACCCCCGCCCCCTTGGGAAATACGATGTAATAGCTCTTCGCCGTGTTTGATTTTGCACCGATCCGGTATTTTATATTTGTGAGAACTGCATGGTAAACCAAGGTGTGCGTCCCATTGGGTGCCCAATCGGTCTCCTCAACACGGCCGGGTAATAATAGCCCTTGGAAATCATGGAATTTGCTGCACAGCCTGCGGTCGTACACCGCACCCCTGCGCGGCCCCATAACCTCAAACTGCTGAAGTTCGACCTTGCCTTTATCCGAAAACCAACTCCATCGCAGCACGTCGCCGTCCGCCGACTGTTCCCACGTGGTGGTGGTGCTGCCGTTCACATGCCCGACCATCATGCGGCGGACATCTGTGGGGGAAATCCACCGCTCTGCCCCTGGGACACGCAGCCCAAGCGCCACGTCGATTGCCGAGTACGGGGGCCGCCTTTCGCCCACGTTCATAATTGCGCCAACTGGGCGGTGCGGACTGTTGTAGGTGTAGTCCAACGTCTCGGTGCGGCTTGGCATAAGGCTCTCCAGGCTTTTGACGTGGGTTGCCGGTAACGGCCCCCCCGGAGTTCCGACCGCGGCCAGTGAAATGGGCGTCAGACTGCGCTCGTAAAAGGATCGGCCACGCAGGAAGCGAAACCGGCACCTGTAATATCGGTGGCCGTATATCGGAATTGCATGAAGGCGTTTCGCGAGAACGAGAGGAAAGGTGCCCTTCGGCCGATACACTCCTTCCTTGTAGCGCACCACGATGTTCTGGAGTCGCTCCAGCCGGTGCACAACGGCATTGATCAACCGCGCGGTCCTGATTTCTTTCCGGCCAGTGTCGGCCCGGCAGATAGGGGCGAAAAGACAGACGGCAGCCAGCCATGAGGAAAACCACACGGCTATCCATCGCCGGTGACGATAAAATGTTCGTTCCATTCCAATCCGATCCAATCCAATCCAAGTAAAAGTAAAAATCGAAATCAACTCCGGGCACTCGTTACCGGCGTGCGGCGGTGCTGTTCCAGCGCTTAACGCGTTTCGATTCCCTTTGTTTTCCAGGCGGTCAAACACCGAGGCCCCGGCCAACGAGGCAACGCGCCAACGGTAAACGGCTGCGAGTGAGATGCGTGCCGTGCCCTGAGAGCCGCCGTCAGACCCTTGGCGGGCCGCCACCGAAGGCGAGTCCGGTTACGCGCCTTCGCCGCAGAAGTTTCCCGTACCCGTACAGCCGTATCGCGGCACTTCCGCAATGGCGGGATTCTGGTCACTTGGGCATCCCGGCACGTTCCAAACCATTCCAATTCCACAGTATGCGCTGCCGAGCGCCCCGGAGACGCAGTAGTCAGCGCTGCTGTTATACGATTGGCAACTGTAGTAATCCTGGTTCACAATCTTGTAGGAACCCGACCCCAGTGGTGTGCATGCTTGTCCACATCCCGCCGTCAGACCGCAGCAAAGCCCGTTCGGCGACTCCTGGCCGGAAGCGGCCATCTGCCACGGTGCAACGGCCGCAAGCCCGCCAAGCAGGCCAAGGTTGACAATCCACGGCAATATTGGGCGTAACGACGATTTTCCATGAGATTCCATAATGGAACTCCTTAAAAAAATCCTATTCACATCCTTCCGCACCGCGCGGGAAGATGAAAATATTCTCGATTCGCTTACCTCCCTCCAAACTAGCCTCGTCCTTTAGGACCCCCGTCTTATCGGGTTCCAACGATACCTCCCGAATCCAACGCAGCAGTGCAACCCGATCCGCCATGGCCATGTTGTCCCATCAAAAGGAGCCCACACGCATCTTCGCGCTCCGGTTCGCACGCTCGCCAGGGTCCGAGTCCGCACCATTGCTTGGCTCAGGGCGGGGACTGTCCGCCGCAGCTGTTGGCCTCCGCGTCCGGATCGAAATATGCCCTTCAACTCTAACCCGCACCGTCCCGAGGCCGGACCCAGTGAACGACATTGGACAACTGAACCTGCCTGCGGGCTGCGTAATCGGAACTTGCAATATCAACTCGACGGCCTCATCGCGGGTTGCCCGGGAACTCCCAGTCCGCCGCAAAACAAACCGACACCGATGTCCCGGAAAAAGGCGTACCACGGCCGGCAACGACCGAAGCAGCCCCAGCCAACCATGGAAGTAGAGATGGGAGGTGACGCTGGCTCCAGGCGCGGCATTTCCAAAGTACACCGTTTGTGGGTAAACTTGGATTGGCACATTAGACACTGCGTCCCCGCGAACAAACAGGTGAAGTATCCTCCGCCGTCTGGTGGGTTCTGTTTGATAAATCACCGCCACCGATTTTCCGAAGGGTCCAAAAACGCCGGGGAAGCCACGGTAGGTGACGGCCACCGTCGCTGATGCACGCGGCTTGACGGTCTGGGGCGAGCAGGTCGCCGTGATACAACTGCAACTCGGAATGACCTCTCCAATTCTTATCGCGCGGCCCGAACGATTCGTCAACGTGAAATCTAGAGTAGGGTATTCTTGGGGGCCAAATCGGCCAAAGTCGGCGGAATAGAACGTGGCATTCTGTAGGCGGACCCCGCGTGATAGCCGCGTGGAATTTCCGCTCCCGAACACGCTGACTATCGCCGAAACCCCAATACCCGCAAGTAATATCGCCGCCACGACCAACGCCGAAAATGGAATCCGTTCGCCGTCCCGCCGACCAATCAGCGTTTCCATGACCGAACCCTCCGCATAATCACGGCGACAATGGCCGCCAATCCCGTTAGAGAGAGCAAAAGGATGGCCCACCAGAACCATTTTCCTGCTGCGCCGGAAGAGCGCGCTGGAGGTGCCGCCACGCCAAGCGGTACGGACACAGAAGGCGGTCTCACCGCCGTGGAGCCGGGCTTGGCTGGTGCGCCACCTTTCACGGCTGGCTCGCCTTGGATACGTGCGGCACCGTTGTCGCTCCGCTTCAGCAGACGATAGATCGCCGAGTCTGACATCTTGCGTGGGCGGCTTTCGATACGCCAGCTTTGCCCGGTCCGCGAATCGAGTACCACGGCATTTAGGGGAAAGGTTATCATGTATCCGGCTGGGGTATTGGACCTCGCTCCTAGCTTGTATTGCAGGTCGGTGAGCGTGACCCTCTTGACGCATTGGCCGCGTAGGCCGTAGGGCAGAAATCGTGTGACAACCTTCCCCGGCAGTGCGACCCCTCGGATATTGTGAAAGTCGGAACAGCTCACCACATGCTCGCCATCGCCGGGGTGCACCGAGTCCCTGTATTCCACAAGTTCAAGCGATGGCTTGAGTCGGAAAATCCACCGCTGGGTACGCGGGCCGCGCAATCGCGTGAGCGTCAGGGTGTTCGCTCCGCTTAGCCCGAAACGCATCTTCATGACGTCCGCAGGTCTAAGCCATTTTCCGCTGCGCCAAGCCCGCAGCCCCAATGCCACATCAATTGTGGCATTGGGCAACCCTGCCTTGTCACTAATTACGCCCAGCGGTCTCTGGGGTATTTGCAGATCCCAGATCAGCGACTCAGCACGCTGATGCGTAAACGTGGCAATTTGCCGAAGCAGGCCGACGTATGGACCACCGGGAAGAATTCGGCGCTCGTAGAGCGACCTTCCGTGTAGGAACGAAAACCGGCAGATGAAATTCTTGCGGCCTAAATTCAGCGTCATGTGCGAGTGGGCGGCGTAGCGTTCCCATCTTGCCACGAGTTTCGGTGGCGGCGTGTAATCGTTGAGTTGGTGGTACGTGACGGTAATGTTCTGGAGCTCACGCAACCGCCCGGTAATTCCGCGGAGCAGTCGTACATCGGGCGCGGCGACCTCCATTCCAAGACGGGACGGAATCCGATGAGGTACGATGGCCGGAGCCAAAGCTAGGAAGATCACTGCGGGTAATATGACCACCATTTGCCGAGTTACCATTGTCGGGTCTCCGTTCTAAATAGTCCCCATGATGCCAAGCCACACCCGCGCGGGATGAAAAAAGGCCATATTATTTCGCTGTTGCGGAGGTCTGGCGATTTTTCAGAGCAGGAACGCAGAATGATTTACGCTATCACGATTGCGGCCAATATCATGGCGTACGCAATTTATTTCGTCGAAACAATGAATGATTCACTTTGCGTTCCTACTTAGCTATTACGCACCAATTCGCCAATTGCCTTCGCCGCCCATTTAACACTCACGCCGTCTGAGCGCAGGTATCGGAGCACCCCCCCGTATAGGCGGTACCCGAAAGGCCCGATGCCGTTTCGCATCCGGAATCAATGTAGCCGCTCCATGTGCCGCAGGGCACTTCCCCCGGCCCGGTCGTGCACTGCTCGTTATATGAGCTGGCAGCCGTGCATCCCTCATATTGAACCGGCGCAACGGTCACCCATTCTTGGACCTGCTTGTCCCACCCACACGATTCGGCACATCCAGTATAGGCACCGCAGCACTCGTATGGTACCGGTTCGCCGGCGTTTACTAACTGGTTCCTGACAGCCCATAGGAGACACGCCGCCAGAGCGCCGTTAAGTGTCCACGCGGCCAGTGCACGAACAAGGGACTTGGTATGGGTTCTCATAGGAAACTCCTTAAAAAACACTATTCGCGTCTCTCCGCACCGCGCGGGAAGATGAAAATATTCTCGATTCACTTGCTTCCCTCCAAACGAGCCTCGTCCTTTAGGACCCCCGTCTTGTCGGGTTCCAACGATACCTCCCGAATCCAACGCAGCAGTGCATTCCGGTCTGCCAGCGATACCTTGGTGGCTCGCAAAGCTCGTGTCCACCCGGCGAGCGCATTGATCGTGCCCGTCGCCATCCGGTAGTGAGTCCCCAAGCCCCATACCCGCTGCACCGCGATCACTCGCCGAAGGAAGAAATATTGGCGGGATAATGATCCCCACGCTGCTGCGGCGACCATCGCTTTCAAGCGGGCCAGATACGCTTTCCGCACAAACGACGGCACAGATCCTTCCCGGTCCAATTGCTTCCGGGCAAGCGTCTCAAGCCCGTACGCCCTGAAATAAAAGCTGGTGTCGTCGCTTAACCGACTTTCGCATAGAGATCGCAATTTTTGGACAACATCTGGCGGCAACGCGGAGGGCTCGTACATCGACGAGCCCGGAGTTGCGGGCAAGTACCGTCCAAGCACGCCGACGGTTCCAAGCGCCACATCATCTTGGGCGGCGAGCACGACGGAGGCGATCTCCCACTGCGCGGCCTTCGCTCGATTGCCGGAGCGAAGCAGTTTGCCTCCCCGCAGCGCCATGAACGCCGCAATGCCCCGGCGCTCCCGCACGTTGCCGTATTCCCACGCCTGGCCCGCCTCCGGAATGCTGTAGCCCGAAAGGGTAATCGTGGATAGGATTTTTGTCCTCAGCAACGTCGGGGGAGCGCCACGGTTAATTGCGGCAACAAGCTTCGCCAGCAACGGTACCGCTGCCCCCAATGCCGTCCGGATCGGCCGTCGCACGCCCGGATGCACGGCGCGGGCCAAGTAGCGACAGACCCTCGCAAGCACTGGCAGGTAGCTTACGCCATGGGGCGGAACCCCCAATATCCGCACCAGGCGCGCCGCCAGCGGAGCCGCCGAGCCGCTGTGTGGGGGTAGTGGCCCGAATTCGCCGGGCGATGGAATATCGGCTGCTTCCGCCGCGGAAATAGCGCTGTGGGTGGCAATGCTTCGGCGGATCATAGCAAACTCAAGCCCTCTGTAGTTCATGGTTCCACCGTTCCAACGCAAGCCTTTCTCAATCGCTCGCGAGGTAGTAATGCCGCGCGACTTTTCCGCGGACTCCCAACTGTAAAATAGGTCCAAGTGGTAATAGCAGTTCTCGGCAATTCGTGCCGCTTCGGTATCTTTTGGAATTGCGCCGTGGTGCGCTGCGCACCACCGCAGAACCGAGAGATAGGCGAGCCGCTGGTTGGCTGACCAAACGGCGGGGTCCTGGTGCTCGAGCACATCGAGAACCTTTATTATTTGCTGGGCCGTGGCCACGCCGCCCTCCCTCGCGGTCTCGGGCGGATCATCGGGCAACTGCCCGCTTTGCCACCTGGCCACCAGCTTTGTGCGGAACTTCCGCGTTTGTTTTTCATGGACGCGCCACGCGCGACGGCCGTAATAATACGGTGCCGGGTGCTGCGAAGGCGGGTCCAGCATCGCCGCCTGGAGAATTGCATTAATGGAGTAATTTTTCGCCACCCGAATTGCCAACTTCATTGGGCCGCGTAATAGGAACCGCTGCCACACTCCGCCCCAGAAATTCACCACTCGGCATTGGGCGGTCCCGCGCATCTTTGCCAAAGGCACCGTGTTGGGCTGAAGGTTAGTGCCAAAGTGATAGGATGCGGGAAGAGGGATCATGGTAACGGCATAATCGCGGTCACGGTTCGTCCCGCTGTGACCGTCCTTATTGTAAAAGTAGAGTGACAGCGTGTATGCCCCGGGGGGAATGTGAAGGTACACGTACAAATCCGGCCCCTCCCATGTTGTGGGGTACGTTTCGCCGTGATCATCGATCTCAGATTCTCGCCGATCTACATTCCATGTGGTCAAGTGCATAAGCACTCGGCTGTCGAGATATACCTCAGGAAGTTCCAGAACCCGTTTTCTCGCTGTGGACAGCCATGTAATCCAACAGCGAACGGCATCGCCATCCGGAAGATGGTAGTGTCCGTTGTCACGCAGCCTATGGTGGGGGCCTATCCCCTCCTTATGATCCAGTCCCAGCGCCCCGCCGGGAGCCCAAACATAATCGGCCGGGCCGGGCACACATGCGAACAAACACGCCCAAGAACGCCCGTACCTGCCCAGCCAACTTCCCTGCGTTCGCCAATCATCGGTAATCGGAATAACGCGTGGTCCGTCGGACTTTTGTGGAATATTATTTTCCAACAGGTTTTCATACAACGTCTCCAACTGCCGGGATGTCGGTGCCTTGGCTGCCTGCGGCAGGTTCGCGTGCCAGAAAGGCCCCGGATCCAAGTCACTGACCCACCGGCCGGCGGTGTCGGCGATGCGACCCAACAGTGTTTGTGGAACCAGGCGGCCCACCGTTACACCGCAGCCGTAATGGCCTATCAGAACTTGGCCATCGGCCAATGGTAAGATTGCCGAGACATAAAACATGTTCAACACGAAACGCGAAATGCTCGGGGCCGGTGGCTGGGGTCCAATGATGGATGTAATATCGTGAACCCCGGATTTTTTCAGTTGAATGCTCCGTACCCACCAGCGCCGCCGGGCCATCAGCGCACCGCTGAAACGCCGAACTCCGGGGGTCAACTCGCGAATTTGTCCCTGCCTTGGCACTCGGTGGTTCAAGGTATTGATCCACATCCCATTGCGCCAGGTGCCCAGCCACAGTTCCCCGAGTTTATCCACCGCCAGGCAGGTGACATGATCGCCAGGTAACAGATGGTTCAGGAAGGCCCGCGATGGCGTTTTGAATCTTGCCGGTGGATGCCAGAGGCCCTTCGCCTTGGCGGCATAGTCCGCCCCACGTTCATATTGGAAAACATAAGGATTACCGGGGTTGTCCCACGCCAGGCCTTCATCGGTGGCCACATAGATGCGGCCATGTCTGCCCGCCACCACCGCGTTGATCAGATTACTCGGCAAGCCCTTGCCGAAGGGAGTAATGGGCATTTTCCACGGCCCCTTAACCATCCACCAACTGTTATATGGAGGATAGCCGATGGCCAAACCATTGCATTGTGTGCCAACAAACGCGACGCCGTCAGCATTGAAGGCTACACAGTCCGGATTGGGTGGAAGTCCGTTGGCGCTTATGTCTTCTGATTTGTCCGGTGTGGCCTGCGGGAGGTAACGCCAAGTATGTTGGCCGGTTTCATAAATGCTGATTCCCGCTTCCGTACACATCCAGACTGATTTGTCATAAGGATCGGATACGATGGCCACGACATGACAGCCCAACGGGCCATTGAGCAGGCCATAATGCTTCCATTTGGCACCGTTGTACACACAGACGCCGTGCCGCAAAGTTCCGGCCCAAAGGCGGCCCTTCGCATCCAGGCACAGGGAATAGATATGATTACTGATAAGGCCGGGGGAATTGGCCTTGTCATAATGTTGCCATGCGCTACCGGCCTGGTAGTG
>DAHVEJ010000142.1 GCA_027313145.1 Phycisphaerales bacterium
CGCCGGTTTATGCACCGGCTCCGGCACCGGCGATATGCCCGCCTCCGCAACCCATTTATGATTCTCCGCCGGCGTATTGCCCGCCGCCCGCGGTGTATCAGGCACCACAGCCGGTGTTTTATCATCCCATTTATCGACCACGGGTTGTGTGGCAGAATCGCTGGGGCGCATGGCGGCGACCGAATCGCGATGATCATGCCTGGTACCGCGGTGATCGGGATGGTCGGCGAGATTTTGCCCCGCGCCGCGATTGGCATTAAGCAAAAGTTTTTTGCGGCAACCGGCCCCGCTGAATTATGTTCGGCGGGCCGGTTATTTTTGTGCCCGTGACGGATCAGGCAGGCTGGAAGCCTGCACCACAATGCGGGGCCATTGCGCCTAATTGGAACACCCATAAACCGTTACTTATTTTTTCATGGATTGCACGACGCGCTGGGCCTGGGCGGCGATGTCGCCTTGCATGCCGCCAAGGTGACGGACAATGGCGCGCAGGCCCTTTTTCTGTGCGGCGTTACCGGCGTGCTGCAACTGATTATTGAGATACGCCGAATCGGCATTTACCTGCAATTGCAGAAGTTTAAGCAATCTTAACTGAGCCGCCGGCGGCATGAGTTGCTGCTTGCCGCCCCCTCCACCGCCACCACCGCCGCCCCCCTTTTTTGGATTCTGCTGCTGCTTGAGAGCTTCGATAATATCTTTGATTTTCGCGATCGCTGATGTTTGTTCATCCAGCACACCTTGATTGGCTGTAGCGCCCGCCAGGACGTTGGCTGCCATGCGCATATCGTTGATGATTTTTCCGTTAAGCCAGGCCAATAGCGGTGCGGGGCCGGATTCCACCTGACCTAACGCCGCAAGTTCGGCCATGAGCAACTGCTGGGCACGGGCAATGGCGATCGCCTGCAACTGCTGCGGTCGATTCAATATTCCCTGGGCCACGCGTGCTTCCCGCAGCGTGCGGGTCTGATTCAGTAATGATTCCTGGGCCTTAAGCAGCAACTGGTATTGCTTTTTCAAACTGGCGATCTGATTCTGCCGCTGTTTCTCCTGGACTTTCTTGAGCTGCTTTTGCAGCAATGCCAGGGCCAGTTGCAGATGATGCAAGGCGCTATTTTCATGGTCCATCGCGTGCGGCTGATGGTCGCGCAGCAAGGACCCCGTGGCCTGGCCCATATTTCCACCCGCGGCCCGCAGGTCCTCGCCAACCCGTCCGGATTGATCCACCTGATCCGCCTGCCCGCAAATCGCCAGGGTATCAAGTTGCAGGCGACTTTCACGATTGGCGGTGGCGGCCAGGGCGGTTTCGGGCGCTTGCTTTCCGGCGTGGATGGTGGCGGCAATCAATGCTTTTTGTCGAATAATTAACTGGGCCACTATTTTGATCAAATCGCGCAGTTGCTTGGCAAGCTGCCTTAGCGATTTACTCCGTGCGATATTTAGCGCTTTGAGCATATCGCGCAACGCCTTGTGCGCCTGGGCTTGGCCGGCGGAACCCGACTGCATGCGATTTTTATTGATGGCACCGGCGGCCAGTTGCATAGCCGAACTGACGGCCTGCTGCTGGGCAATTTTTGCGGCACTTGCAAGGGCCGCGGCCAAAGCGGGATTGCTTTTTTGCAAAGCCTGTGCCGCCTGCTGAAGTTTATCAGCAAGTTTGGCGGCCTTGTCAGCCAGGGCATTTTGCTTTTGCGACAACTTCCTTAGCGCTTTGCGTAACGCGGGCGGAAGTTGATTCATATTCATGCCGATGGTTTTGCCGGCCAGCGCCTTGAGCTGATTCTGCAGCAATTGCTGATGGTGCAGCATATTTCGGGTTTGCGCAAGCAAGGCGTCAAATTCGCCCTGGGCACCCAGCAGGTTCAACAGGTCACGCATCGTACGCATACCCTGATTTTGCGCGGCACCCGCCTTGGCCAGTTGGCGGGCCGCTTGCGTACCGGCATTTTGTCTTGCCAGCGAATCGCCGCGGGTTAACCGCGCTGCCGCCGTGGGCATATTGATCCGCCCCACCTGCCCCATTTTTGTTGCGGCGAGCTTTGCTAATTTTCCCGCTGTGGATTGATCAAGTTTATTGCGGCGGGCAATATGATTTATATGCCCCAGCGTTCGCGTGATTTGATCCGCCCGGGCCGCCTGATCGGCCTGTTGCGTGGCCAGATCAGATAACGCGGTCTCCTGCTGCGCGGTGGCTTTACCGGAGTCGCGAACGGACCGTGCAATGGCGGCGCTTTGCGCGGCGGTATTTTGCTGCCGCACCAGCAGAGCTTTAATGGCGCGGCGGACGCTTTGCAGGTCCGCGGTTATTTCGGCGGCGATTTGCTGGCGCGCCCGGATCATGACCAGCAGACGCGCGGATTTTACCAGCGGATGGCGTTTGATGACTCCGTTGGGCAATGTTTTTTGATAATTATCGCCCGCCAAAGCTGTGAGTTCCACGGTATCACCCGGAACCAGATGCAGTTTCGCCGGGGACCAGCGCAAGGTGCTGCTGCCCTGTTGCAAATGGGTTTGTGCGTCATAAACCAGGGTTTGCCAGGCCAGCGGCGTACGGAATGCCGGCGTGGTGCGGCCCTTAATATCGCTGGTCGTTCCACTTAAAAACAGATGCGTCAGCCCCAGATCATCGCTGCCTTGAATGGTCAGGTGAAATGAGCCGTCGGCGGTAAGCTCCACAGAATGCTGAGGATGCGCAATAACCACGGTGGGCAGGGCATCGGGAATAACGGTCAATTGGATCGCTCCGCCCCGGCGATTGGCCAAGCCGGAATGGCTGATGATCCGCAGGCGGCCGGAGACGGATTTTTCCGCCAGCCAGCCGATGGTCAACGTATCAGCGCCACGACGGATCACATGCGCCGCCAGAGCAATGGGTGTATTGCCCACGGCATTAACCAACGCATAAGCTGCGGTCCGTGACCCGGATTGCAAGCGTTGATCCGCGGTGATGGTCAAGGTGATCATGGAGCCACGAATTACCCGCACTTGATGATTAAGCACATTGACCTCAAAGGTCGGAGCCTTTTTGGCGTAATGGGGCGGGGCGATTTTAGCGGTCATGGCGATAATACGGGGACGGGGCATTAAATGAATGGTCAGCCACGGCTCACGGTGATCATCACCGGCGACGGGACGAACCTGCAGCGTTTTCCCCTGCGGCAGAAGAACTTTTTCATACAAATGCCCATGCGTCGCACCCTGCCAGGTCATCAGTTGCGACGCCGTGGACGCGTGGGCTGATCGCACCTGCAACCACACCCGCAAATTTGGACTGAACCCTTTTTTTACCACCGCCCGCACCGCCAGTGCCTGTCCCTGCGGCCAACTGGTCGGCGGCTGATGATCGGCGGAATTCCAGACCAATTCCACCCGCTGGTGTAACGGCCATGGATGGTGGGCAAACGGCCCCGTCCATCGCAACATGGAAAGTGCGGCATTGCCCGGATTTAATCCGATGATACAGGCCGCCACGCTCACCGCCAGAGCCACACTGGCCCACAACTTTACCACCGGCCGCCAGGACAATGCGGTTTTCACCTGCACACTGTGCGCGGTTTGATCCGCTTCAAGAATGGCTTTGGCCGCCAGCACGTTCAGGCGATCGGTACGGTTCTCCATGAATTCTACGGCGGATTGTAATTGCTCATGCTGCAGGGCCGCGGCTTTTTGCAATACCCCGGCGAGGAACTGATCAGGAATGGGCCGTAATAAGCGGGCAATGACATCTCGCCAAAGCAGCACGGCCGTGCCTCCCAGCACCGCAATAAGCAGAATCAGCCGCAGGATGCCGGGGAAGTGGAAATAGTAATCTCCCAAGGCCAAAACCAGCGCGGCCCAGAGCAAAGCCGAAAGCACCAGCGCCACGCCATGGAGCACCAGGGCGCTACGCAGCGTTTTGCGCAGTTGACCGATGCGCTGCAAGAGAGCCGGGGCTGTGGCGGGATTTTCCATGGTTCAGGATTCTCCGTAAGGCCAAGCATGCGGGCGTTGAGATTAACTTAGATTAACCCCGCACGCTTTCTTAATATCCATTCTACCGTCAACAACCCGATAAGCAGCGCCAATGCCCAGGGTTTATTCCATATCTGCCGCGATTGCCGGATGACCGCCTCCACGCTGCGATCAGGAATTAATTGAGCCAAAGCACTTTGATTGGTCGGCGCAATCACCGCCCCGCCGGTACCGGCTACGAGGCGCGCCAAAGCGGCAGGATCGGCGGTAAGGGTGGCAAATTCCCGCATGGAGGCGGCGACATCCATTTCCACCGGTTTCACCGTTCCAGGCAAAACTCCCGGTTTGGCTGCCAGGGTGTAGCGCCCCACAACCCAGGGAGTCACTTCACCCTCATATTGCCGATGGCCCGCACTTACCGCGGAAAGCGTGACAGTCTGCCTGCCATTGGGGGACGTCATCACAATGGGGACGGAGGCGGGCATTTGGCTGGTTAATTCCGGATCACGCACGGAAAGAAAAATACGATTGCTTTGTCCCACCTGCACGCGCCGGGCTTCGGTGCGCAACACCAGGGCGTGCGAACCGCCGAACACGCGCTGGCGCGCCAATTCACGCATCATTTCCAGCCAGTAACTTTTATACAGCGGCGCTCCATGGTAATAGCGCCAGCGCCAGGTATCGGCAATGGCGGAAAACATCGTGCGACCGGCCCCATAGCGCCCGAAAACCAGCAAAGGTGCCGGGCGACCATCTATGCGGTGACTGGGGAGATCCGCCAAGACGGTGGCGCTGGGCTGCAAACCGGCCACCGGCTCAAACCAATACAGCGGCGGCAAATCCGCAACCTGCTGAAGATTTTTCCGCATACTGCTGAAAAAATGGAACAACATACTCTGTCGGCCAAGGGCGGTGAGGTGCAGTTCAAAGGGTTCATTGGGGGGCGGCGCGAGCATGGGGTTATTCGGGTTGCCGGCGATTATCGGCAGCAGCGGCGCAAGTGCGGTATGCCGATAGGCGTCCGGGGCGTAATCCGGCCCGGCGATCATGCCCATGCCGCCGCCATAGCGCCCGACAAATCGGAGTATGATTTTTTCCTGCGCGGCGGAAAAATAATCCGGATTTACATCGCCCAGCAGCAACACGTCATAACGGTTCATCTCGGCCTGCGTATCGGGAAAACGGTTGATGGGAATGTTGCCTTCCTGCGCAAAACGATTGTCAGCCGATAACAGCAGGCAACTTAATAACGTGGTTTTTTCGCGCATGAGATCGTTTTTAAGATAGCGATATTCCCAACGGGGGTAGCCTTCCACATATAAAATTCGCACCTTGGCCCGTACCACGCGCGTCCAAACACCGCGGGAGGTATTACCGCGGTGCGTTAATTCATGGGGCAGCGGGTCGGCAATTAATACCAGATGGTAGTTCCCCGGTTGTGCGGGATGAAACATCAGGCTGACCGTTTGCTGTGAGCTACCCGGGTGGATGGTGATATGGCGCACCGCCAAGGGTTTGCCGCGGCGATGGTTTTTGGTTTCCTGAAATAAACGGATCGTTGCGGTTTGCACCGCAGTTGAGGCGGTGATATGAATCTTGGCTGTTACCGCAACGGGATCCTGCACAAAAGCGTGACGGGCAACCTGGGCATTGGCAATTTCCAAATTAAAGGGTGCGTGAACCTGGCCCAGCGGGACAGCCAATATGGGAGTCGCGCCGACTTTGGCCAGACGATGGACCAGGCTGACCGAGGCCGGTTGGGTACTGCGTCCGTCGGTGTAAACCAGAACCGCGCTGACCGGACGGCCTTGCAGGTTATTGAATATTTCCGCCACGACGCCGGGAACATCTGTGGTGTCGGCGTGCGGCTTTACGGCTTGCAGCCGTTGCAGCAGCGGCGATAACTGCGCTGGCGAATCCGCCATTCCCAGCAGGTGGGCGTGAGTACCGCCGGTGAACACGGCGATGCGCTGATTTTTGGCCAGTGCCGCAAGCCAGGTTTTTGCCGCCTGCTGGAGGCTATAGCACGCGAGATTAAAACGCGTGGGACGTTTGGTTTTGGAATCCGCCACCGGCAGGGCTTGCCGCACCTGATCAATGAGTTTGATTTTAGCGGGACTTGTATACGCATCCCGCAATGACATGGACCGTGAGGTATCCACCCAAATCGCCACGACCGCCGGACGCCGGAGCGTATGGATCATGACAAAAACCGGCTTGGCCAGCAACAGCACGACGACCACCAAAATAGCCGCACGGATAACCGCCATGGCAAGTTTTAAGCGCGGTGTTGCCGTCTGATGCTGATAGCTCCACCACCCCACCGCCGCAACCGCCGCCATCAGCAGCACCATCAGCCAGGGGTGGCTGGTACCCAAAGCCCAGCGACCGCCGCTGATTGCCGCAAGTGCCCACTTTCCGTGCACCAGATCATCGACCATCATTTTTGCTCCCCCGCGTTGCGACCCGGCCGGCGCTGCGATCATAGCGCGAAAATGCCCGTGCCAAAAGTGTTTCCGCCAGCAATACCAATAAGGCCAGCAACAACAACCGTTGCCCCGCATTGCCTCCGATAGACGCCTGATTGGTGTGTTGGCGTGCCAAGGACTGCGGTGCGCTGATAACATCGGCTACGGGAAGCCCAAGTATCGCGGCAACCCGGGAAGCGGGAAGATGTTGAATATCCGCATCTGCCGGATCCACATTCACCGCCACAAGTCTCGTGCGACTGCTGTTACGATACATGCCGGCAAGCCAAAGCCGTGGACTATTGGCGACAATCCGTGCATCGACTTGCTGATCGCGCAAGGTAAATGTTTTCCCGTTCGGGCCATGCCAAATATCCGCTTTGCCGGCAGCCAGAGAAAAGTGCCCACCCACCTGCAAATTCCAGCGGGCATTGCGATCGGGAATACCGAAATACATGACTTGATAGATAAACGGTAAAAATGATGGCTGAGCCGGAAAGTCAGTCCAACGGGTGTCACACGTAAAGGCCGCAGTCATGACCTCTCCGCGCCCGACCCGGCGGCTCAATAAAGCCGGTTGTCCATTATTGAAAGAAAGCAACGTTTGAGATAAATCAGAATTGGTAACCCGTAGATTCAGATAATGCGTGATAATCACAGAACCTATGCCAGTGTGGATGCCGCTTTGCCGCGCAGCCAAAAATGGCCCGGTGATGGCATTGCCTGATCCACCAAAATTAAAATGCAGGTCTTTTGCCGGTACCGTAATTCGCCCCATCACCGCGGGCAACAATCCGCCGCGACCGGTTTTCAGCGCGGAACTCCACGTATGGCCCAAGACCTGCGGCCCGGGAAATATCAACAGCAGTCCGCCGGCATTCACAAACGCGCGTAATCGCTGGACCATATGCGGCCCCGGCGCTGCGGTATCACTGAAAATGACTGCCGCATAATGCCGCAGAGACTGCGCGGAAAGTTCAATGGCGCTGATCACATGCGGATCAAAGGTATTGCCATGTGCTAACGGAGCCAAAGCGGTGGCCAACCAGGCGGTACTGGCCAGGCGACCGGTCGTTGGATCACCCGGCGCGCCGTCCACCAGCAACAACCGCATTCGCCGATGCGCGTGCACGACCAAGCGGCGGGTATTATCAATTAACAATCCGTCGGCGGGAAGTTTGGCGGTAATCGTGTGCATGCCGGCAACTGTAATATCCGCCCCCAGAGTCGCATCAACGGTTACTTGAGAGCCGGGGTTTATTTGCGGCAGTGTGACAGAACCGGCCGCCACCTGATCCAAAAAAAGTCGCACCTTAACTTGCGCCTGCGGCATGGCCGTGGCGTTGCGGACGCTTATGCGTACACGCAAGGGCCGATTAATAAGGGTAAAATGGCGGGCAAGGTTCAGTTGCGTAATGGCCATATTGCCCGCGTGCGGATCGCCGACATCAAAGACGCGCACGGTTGTCCCGGTTTTACGAATCTCAGAGATTAATGTTTTGAGCCGTTGGGCAGTGCCCGCACCCATGGTCGTGCCGGCCATGGCCCGCGGGGCGAAGGCGGCTTGGGCATCATCGGTAATCAGCCAGAGGCGTTTGCGGTTGGTCCGTGATTTCTGTTTTTGTAACACAGTCAGGGCGCGTTTCAGCCCCGCCGCCAGATCAACGGCGGCGTCCGTCGGTTTTTGGCCGGCCACGAGATGGCTGACGGTAGCAAGATCAACGGCGGGTGTATTTAGCAGGCCATGGGGATTCTTCGAGCCGCTGATAATGGCCACACGCCCCTGAGCATTGGATCGGTTAAGCCAATGGGTAATTAGCGACCGCGCGCGGGTGAAAATAGTTTTTTGCCCGGCCGGCCGATATTGCGTAGTGTAGGCATTATCCCAGACGACCACAGTCAGACGATCGGCTTGGCCGAGAATCGCTCCAAGCACCGATCCCGGCGGAAGAAATTGCGCGATTCCCGCCGCCAAAAGCAACAACGCCAGGCAGCGCAATAACAGTAAAAGCCAGCGCTGCAATTTGAGTTTTCGGACATTGCGTCGATGGGCTGCCAGCAGGAATTCCATCGCCGCCCAAGCCTGAATGCGAAACCGCCGACGATTCAGCAGATGAATCACAATCGGTATCGACACCGCCGCCGCGCCCGCGGCAAAGAGCCACGGCGTAACAAAAGGCAAAACAGCAATCGGCGATAACAAACCCAAGACAACTCCGGACGAGGTTACAGGTTACGGGTAGGCCAGCCAGCACGCTGGCCGCAGCGCTGTTAAGGGCAAGCAAAATAGCAGCGCAGCGCTTCCAAAACCTTCTAACTTCTAACTTCTAACTCCTAACTTCTCGTTAATGAATTCGCGCTGCGCGGTTGGCTAGAAAACCGGGCAACGATACATCCAACGCCACGCTGGTATCAATTTGCAGGAAATCTACCTGCAACTTATGGCACGCGGAGCGTAATTTTTCCGTGTGCTTTTGAAACTCCTCCAAGTACGCCTCCCGCAGCGCCTGTGGCTCTACCACCACCTCCGCGAGGTCTTCCATGCCTTTAAACATGGTGGTATTGCGGAACGGGAATTCCAATTCATCATGATCCAGTACCTGCATCATGATCACATCATGTCGCCGATACCGCAGATGCCGGATTCCCTTGATAATGCCCGCCGCATCATCAAAAAAATCTCCGATGATAATAAACAGGCTGCGATGGCGAATTTCCTCGGCAATTTCCTCCAGCACCTGCCCGGTGCCGGTTTTAGGGCCGCCGGGGGAACTGGAAAGTTCTTCAATAATGGTGCGCCAGTGCCGCGGGCTGTTGCTGGGGCGCAAAAGCTTGCGAATTTTCTGGTCAAAGACGGCCAGGCCGGCACCGTCCTGCTGATGAATGGCCACATACGCCATGCTGGCGGCAATGCTGATGGCGTGATCAAACTTCCGCCACTGTGGATTGCTTTGACCGGCATAATTCATGGAGTGCGAGGCATCCACCACCAGCATGACCTGTAGATTCGTCTCCTCCTCATATTGCTTTATGTAATGCCGATCGGTGCGGCCAAAAACTTTCCAATCCACATATTTAATATCGTCGCCGCTGGTATAGGGGCGGTGCTGGGCGAATTCAATGGAAAAGCCTTTGTAAGGCGAACGGTGCATGCCGGTGATAAACCCCTCCACAATTAACCGCGCCCGCACATCCAGCGCCGCGACCTTGGCCAGTGTGCGCGGATCCAGATATTTTTTATAATCCGTCTTTTGCGGAGCTTCCACAGTCACCACTTCACGCACTTATAAACAAGAACCTTCAACTTACAACCATTCCGCACAGCCCGCCGTTTCAGGCGGTGTGCAACACCTTGGGCATACCGGCGGTTATTTTCGCGCTTTGATCGTCCCGATCGGTATGTTCAATGAGCATGCGGATAATATCATCGGAATGAATGCCTTCCGCTTCCGCATTAAAATTGGTCAGCACACGATGGCGAAGGGTGGGATACGCCACCGCACGGATATCTTCCGTGCTGACATGGTACCGCCCCTGTAACAGCGCCCGCGCTTTGCCCGCCAGAACCAGATATTGCGAGGCCCGCGGCCCGGCTCCCCAGGCGACATAATCTTTCACAAATTTTGGCGCATCGGGCTGGGACACGCGTGTTTGCCTGGTTAAACGCAGGGCGTACCGCACCACATGATCCGGTACGGGCACTTTTCGCACCAGCTCCTGCAATTGCAGAACTTCCTGGGCCGTCAGGACATGTTCCACCTGCACATGGCGCGGCGCGGTGGTGAGGCGAACAATATCAAATTCCTCCTGCTCTGTGGGGTAGCTTACCAGTACATTAAACATGAAGCGGTCCAATTGCGCTTCCGGCAGAGGATAGGTGCCTTCCTGTTCAATAGGATTTTGCGTGGCCATCACAAAGAAGGGTTCGGGTAATTGCCGCTGCACTCCGCCGGCGGTTACCTGATGCTCCTGCATGGCTTCCAGCAACGCGGCCTGGGTTTTGGGCGGCGTGCGGTTAATTTCATCGGCAAGAACGGCATTGGCGAATATCGGCCCTTTGACATACCGCAACGACCGCTGCCCGGTGGATTTGTCTTCTTCAATAACTTCCGTACCGGTAATATCCGAAGGCATAAGATCCGGTGTGAACTGCACGCGGTTAAAACTGAGATTCAACGTTTTGGATAACGTCGATACCAGCAAGGTCTTGGCCAACCCCGGCACACCAACCAGCAGGCAATGCCCCCGACAAAATAAGGCAATCAACAATTCTTCAATGACCTGATCTTGGCCGACCACAGTTTTGGCCAATTCCCGGCGAATTTTCGTAAAGCCATCCTGAAGCTTCTCCACGCTCTGAAGCTCCTGCGGCGACAATTCCATACTTTCACTTGAGCTGTTTTCTGCGGGCATCTGAAATCTCCGGAACAAAAGACCCTATAAAAATACCACAACCCCGCCAATGTGCATAACGCACCACCAGCACCCGCAATGCGGGGGCGACCTGTTGCCGGGCCTCCGAGAGACAAAAACGTAGCTCGGCCGTTGGCTGTCGATAAAGAAGCCCGCGAAATGCAATGGCACCGCACTTTATTAATATGGTCTTGTCCGTACAGATGGACAGACTTGGACAAATTACTAGTAGTGTGATTCCAAAATAACATATCAATAGTTATGGGGGCGTAACCGTGTCGAGTCGATACTTCCACCGGAA
>DAHVEJ010000143.1 GCA_027313145.1 Phycisphaerales bacterium
AGCCGGGCCATTGGGGACAGTTGCCCATGGGCGTAAGTCCAATGTGATAACAATCGTGGGCGGCGTATCTGTGGTCATTTCCCGGACCATTAATTCACCGGTGTGAGCGCTGCGGCGCCAGTGGATGGATCGGATGACGTCGCCGGATTGATATTCCCTGAGTCCAAAAAATTCATCCGATCCGCCGCGGCGCGGTGACGTTGTGGATCCTCCGGCGCAAAACGTGCGCGACCTGGTGCCCGAATATGCACCGCCCGGTTCAAAAAGCCGAAGGGAAATGAACAGCAGACTCTCTGTTCACGCAGTTCGATAATTCCGCGATGCGTGGGCACCAGATGGGTCATCACCAGCGTGGTTTGACCCGGACCAAGGTGCAGGCAATAACCTTCAGGAATAACCGACACGGCTCCAAGAAATCGCGCCTCGGTAATGCGAATCGCGCAGGACGGCCAGAGAATTTTATGATTCTGCAGGCGGTAATGCACTTCCATGGGTTCGCCGGCAACGGCGTGTTCGCTGACTGATCGCGTGACCTCCAGCCGGCGCAGCAGCAGATCACCCAAGATCGCGGAGACCAAAAGGGTTCCCAGCACAATTCCCAAGGCCCAGAAAAGAATATTATTTTGACTGTTGAGGGCGGCGATGAGGACAAAACAGGTCACGCCGACGAAGACAAAACCGGTAAAGGTCAGTTCGTAATACGTCATGTGCCGGTGTTTTCGCATGGCAGCCGATCGCCTTGAAAATAGTGGCTTTACCGCAGGTCCGCAACGAAACACCGGGCAAAGAATTACATGGGGCAGGGGATATTCTGCAATAATTCCTGCATAATACGCACGGCGGTTGTAATATCGCCGTTGGCCATGTAACTTTTGGTAATAACCCGATGGGAGCAGACAGGAACCACCATTTCCTTAATATCATCGGGTGTGACATAATCACGTTTATTCACCAGCGCCAAAGCCTGCACGGCGTGGGTCAGCGCTAATGAACCGCGCGGCGAAATACCCGTGTGCAGCAGTTCGTGCGTGCGCGTGGCGGTGACGATATCGAGCATGTATTCCAGCAGCAAAGGATCAATTTTCACCTGCGCGGCCTGCCCCTGCAAAGCTTCCACTTCTTCGCTGGAAAGCACCGGATCCAGGGTATCGAGCCGATTTTGTCCCGGCTGTTCACGCAGAATGGCCAATTCTCGGTCGCGCTGGGGATAGCCGAGCTGAATCCGCAGCAGGAAGCGGTCCAACTGATTTTCGGGCAGGAAATAGGTGCCTTCAAATTCAAAGGGATTCTGTGTGGCCACGACCATAAATGGGCGGGGTAGCTGAAGCGTTTGGCCGTCCACTGAGACGGAATTTTCGTTCATCGCCTCCAGCAGACTGCTTTGAGTGCGCGGCGTGGTGCGGTTGATTTCGTCCGCGAGAACAATATTGGCGAAAATGGGTCCCGGCTTGAAGGTGAATTCCTGTCGGTCCTGATTGTAGACCGATACGCCGAGAATATCGCTGGGCAGCAGATCCGGGGTAAGCTGGATGCGGCTGAACTGGCAATTGATACTGCGGGCCAAGGCTCGGGCGAGAACCGTTTTGCCCACACCGGGAACATCTTCAATCAGCACGTGGCCCCGGGCCAGTAACCCCACCAGCAAATGCGTGACCACCTCGGGACGCCCGAAGAAAACCGTTTGGATATTGTTTCGCAGTCTTTCCAGCGGATTCATGCGTTTTGTATTCCTGTCTCGCTTGGGTCGGGGCGGCAAATAGCAGGGACTTGTATTGTAGCCGTCCCTATCTACTGCGACGATTGCGAAAAATGCTTGACCAACTTTTCAATCAGCGGCTGATCCGGATTGAGTTCCAGACTCTTACGCCAGTATGCAACGGCTTGGCGGCGCATCGCCCGGTCACCACCCTGTGACTGTAAAGCCATGGCCATATCTACAACCCCCAGGCCATTGAGCGCGGGTGCATAATTGGCATCCAGCTTCAACGCCGCGCGGTATGCAACTTTGGCTTTGGGCAAATTGCCCATGCGGTAATAGGCGTACCCCAACCGCTCCTGCACCAATGCTGACGGAGCGAGTTTTCCGGCGGTCTTGAGCACCCGCGATGCCATGGCATACTGCTTGCTATTAAGATACACCGCCGCCATATCCAGATATATCGCGGATTGATGAGGCTTTAACTCCAGACTGGATTTGAAATAATGCAGAGCTTTTCGACCATAATGCGGGTCCACATTGGCGGCCTCGGCGTATATGGCACCCAGATTGGCCAGCGACGAAAATGACTGTGCCCCGTTGGCCAGTGCACGGCGACCATAAATAATCCCAAAAATCGGTTGCCCGGTCTGGGCGTATGCCACAGCGAGATTCATCGTAGCGTTGGGATTTTTCGGTTCAACCTGTAACGAGTGCTGATAAGCGGCAACGGCACTTTGAAAGTTATGTACCGCCTGATAGCTTACGCCAAGCTCATACCAGCCATGGAAGCTTTTGGGATTTAATTTTACCGCGTGCTGATAATCGTGGATGGCGTTATGCACTTGTCCCTGTTTGCGATAAATATCGCCACGGGCTTCATACGCCAGTACCATATTGGGATTCTGTTTGATCGCCTGGGTCAATTCAGCCAAGGCCTTTTGCGTCTTTCCACTTTCTGCGTCCAACTGACCGTGAACGTAATGGCTGATAGCGGAGGACGAGCTGTTTTGGCTGCTGCATCCGCCAAGCCACAAAGAGCCGGCGATCGCTAACGGTAAAAGAAAAAAACGTTTCATCATTAGAGAAACCCCTCGGCAACAAACATGCCTGCTAATAACAACACATCCAATCCGCATGGCAGCGGCGGCATCGATGACCACCGCCGGATACAGCCAATTCTTACAATCGGCGATCCGCCTATTGGGCCAACCCAATCATTATCGGCTCAAAAATGAAAACCGGCCAATAAAACTTAGCGGCATTGGTTTTGCGTGCGACAATCGCCCAGGCAAGACTTCAGGAAATCCGTCCAAAAAGCTCGACCGCCTGACGTAAAAATAGAAAGGATGCTACGTCCGGCGACCGCTGGTCAGACACCTTTGCGGCGCGAATAAACAGGCAAAAGCCCGTTATTGCGACGGTACAGGTTTGTCAGACAGTTGCGTCGGCCGATTCAGCATCAGAATTTGTTCGGCATTATCCGGAACCTGAAGCCAATCGGTTGCCATGGCGTGGTCAATACGAACCGCGTTTTGTCCCGGTGTGTCGGTGAGAGTTTGACATCCCGCCAACATCGGCAACATCGCCGCTGCGCCAACAATAAGTAAAAGTGCCGCGTACCGCTTCATGCAATAGCCTCCAAAGCAAGACATCCGCCCGGCGGTTAAATCGGGTGCTTTTTATCCGCCCACGCGCTGCGTGTCAAATAAATTCTCCGTAAATCAGTTAATTTCAGATTCCGAACCCCGGTGGTCCGGAGGGCTTAACCGATTCCACCGTTTCATTTTCCCACAAAAGCGACAATATATCCAGCGAACGGGGGGACGAGAATTCAGTCGCTGGAAGTTAGTCCCCCATGATGCGAGGCCCCGCCCGCGCGGAATGAAAAAAGGCCGGATTTTCCGCGGTTGCGAAGGCCTGGCGACTTTCCAAAGCAGAATGCTTTAGAAGCGATGGTGCTGTTATTTGGCGGTGCTCCGGCGGAATCGCGGCCAGCGGGCTGGCCGGCTGTTATTACGGTAACTGTTCCATGTAAGCTTTCGTGGTAGGCCGCGATTGGGGAAAAATGGTATAGTACTCTGAATTGCCGACGAACGCGAATCGGTCCCGGCGCACCGGGACGGCGGCTTGCTGGGAGTGGTTATGACAATCGCAAAAACGTCTCCAAGGCCTCTGGTGGGCATTGTGATGGGAAGTAAATCGGACTGGCCCACCATGCAACATGCGGCAGAAACGCTGGCCATGCTGGAAATACCCTTTGAGGCCAAAGTGGTTTCAGCCCATCGGATGCCGGTGGATATGATCGCTTACGGCCAACAGGCGGCAGGGCGGGGAATAAGCGTAATTATTGCCGGTGCCGGCGGAGCAGCGCACTTACCAGGTATGATTTCCGCGGTAACGATTTTGCCGGTATTGGGAGTACCGATTCAAAGTGCCGCCCTTCATGGGTTGGATTCCCTGCTTTCAATCGTGCAGATGCCCGGCGGCGTGCCGGTGGGAACATTGGCAATCGGCAAAGCTGGGGCGATTAACGCCGCACTGCTGGCGGCGGCAATATTAGGATTATCCGATGAAGGAATTCGTCATCGCTATAACGCCTATCGCACATCCCTTACCGAAAAAGTGCGAGGTGAAACGTTGGATGGCGGAACTGCGATGCCAGAGTAAGTTTGACCTGAGCCAGCTTTTTTTATTAGAAAATCAAACAGGTGCCCATGAAGCCACAACTTGAATCCATCGCGCACAAGCCAACTCTTCCGCCGGAACATATTACCGTGCTGGGCGGCGGGCAGCTTGGGTCCATGTTGTGCGAAGCCGCCAAACGCATGGGTTATCGCACGTTTTGCGTTTCCAGCCATGAAACCGATCCGGCTCGGCGCTGGGCGGATCATCACCTGATTGCCGATCCCGGTGAACCGGCCACCGCCGCGCGGGTGGCGCGGCAAAGCGCGGTGGTGACCGTAGAAGCGGAATCCATTGATCCGGCGGCCCTGGAAGCCGCCGCCAATGCCTCCTGCCGCGTCGCACCGTCTGCCGAGGTGCAGCGGACGGTACGCGATCGGCGGCTGGAAAAACTGTTTCTCCGTGATCATGGTCTGGCAGTCGGACCGTTTGCCATCGCGGAATCTCCGAAACAAATGAACGAAGCGGCGGAGACCCTATTGGCTGGTGGAGCCAAAAAGATTGTAGCTAAGACCGCGCGCGGCGGTTATGACGGCAAAGGCCAGCGGTGGCTGCATTCCATTGAAGAATCCGCGGATGTCTGGGAAGCCTTGGGATCCACGCCGCTGGTGCTGGAAGCCGGCATTGACTTTGTGGCTGAAGCCTCGGTTATCGTGGCGCGGTCGGCGGATGGCCGCATGACGCATTTCCCGGTCTTTCAAAATGAACATCGGCGCGGGATTTTATTTCAAACCCGCATGCCCGGCGATTTCCCACCTGCTACGGTGGCCAAGGCGATTCAGCTAGGCCGCGGCACGGCGGAGGCGTTGGGCGTGGTGGGCCTGCTGGCGGTGGAAATGTTTATCCTTCCAGATGGCGATGTCTTCATTAATGAATTGGCGGCCCGCCCGCACAATTCCGGGCACGTTACCTTACGAGCCGCCAGTCGCAGTCAGTTTGAAATGCACATTGCCGCCATTTGCGGCCTTCCCTTGCCGGAAATTCACATCGTTCAGCCCGGCGTAATGACCAATTTACTGGGCGATTTATGGGCGCACGGCGAACCGGATTTCGCCAAGGTTCTGGCCGATGGCCGGGGCATGATCCACCTGTATGGCAAATCACCACGGCCAGGCCGCAAGATGGGCCACATGATCCACACCGCAGCAACACTGGCCGAAGCGGTGCAAGCGGCGAACGCCGCGTTTGCGCTGCTGCAGAACGCCTGATACACCCCATATCATCGGATTCATGCTTGGATATTGTTTGTGTCCAATAGTCCCATAAAACTTTTATCCGGCGGAGATCACCGAAGTGCGTGGCTATGATGCAATTTCAGATCAGCGCCCTTGCTGCGGCAGGATATTTTCTTTCCAGGGCGTGGGAATCAGTCGCGGGAATCTTATTGCCATTCACACTACAATTGTGTACACTAACTCCGTATGAAAAACATTACACTTAGCGCTGATGAACACACTATTGAAGAGGCCAGGAGACTGGCCCGATCCCAGAAGAAAACCCTCAACCAAATCTTCCGGGAATGGCTGGATCAATATACCGCCCATTCCCGCACCGGGCACAATATGGACAGGCTGATGAAACGACTGGAAAATGTTCGCTCCGGACGGCACTTCACGCGGGATGAACGCAATGCCAGATAGATACTTTCTTGACACCAATATTTTTGTTTACACCTTCGACGATACCGCCCGGAAAAAGCGCCAACATGCCTTGGAGTTAGTTAAAAATGCCATCACCACACAGCGGGGTGTCGTCAGCTACCAGGTGGTGCAGGAGTTTTTTAACGTGGCTCTGCGCCGGTTTGCTCAACCAATGACTAAGGGCGATGCGGAAGATTATCTGGCCACGGTATTTATTCCGCTGCTGGCGGTTCACTCCTCGCCGGGACTGTACGAGGCGGCTCTACAACTGGCCGGCCGGGGAGGACTGTCATGGTACGACTCGCTGATTGTTGCCGCGGCGATAGAAGGGCAATGTGATGTGCTGTATACAGAAGATCTCCAACACGGTCGAAAATTTGGATCACTTCAAATATTAAACCCATTTGTGTGACCGCAAGGTGGGTCATATCATCCACACCGCCCCCACCCTGGCGGAAGCGGTGCAAGCGGCGAACGCCGCGTTTGCGCTGCTGGAAAAGCCATAGTTCACTGGCACAGCGAGAAATAACGATATGCGGCGAACTGGCGGGGAGAAACCGCATAACAAAATAAAAAAAGCCCGCGCGTCCGGTTGTACGGATCGCGCGGGCTGTATGTAAAAAACGTCCCGTCTTATGCGGTGCGTTCATTTACTGGTTTCAATACTCGTCGGAGTGGTCGGCAGCGCCCGACTTCTTGTCATCCTTCTTGGGAAGATCGCTGATAACCGCATCGGTGGTCAGCAACAAACTGGCGATGGATGCGGCGTTGGTCAGGGCGGTGCGTTCAACCTTGGTTGGAACAATGACGCCCATTTTGAGCATATCGCCGTATTCATGGGTTAACGCGTTGAAACCAAAGTTGGTCTCCTTGGATTCCTGAACTTTTTGCGCCACGATGCTGCCGTCAATGCCGGCATTTTCAGAAATCTGTTTGATCGGAGCGTACAGCGCCCGCTTGACGATATCGGCACCGATCTTTTCATCGCCATCGAGCTTGAGTTTATCGATGGAAGGAATTGCCCTTAGCACGCTTACGCCGCCGCCGGGGAGAATGCCTTCTTCAACCGCGGCGCGGCAGGCGTGAAGGGCGTCTTCAACGCGGGCTTTCTTTTCCTTCATGGCCGCTTCCGTTGGCGCGCCGACTTTAATCAGCGCCACGCCGCCGGCCAATTTAGCCAGACGTTCCTGGAGCTTCTCACGGTCGTAGTCGCTGGTGGTGCGATCTATTTCATTCTTGATTTGTTCAATGCGGCCCTTGATGGCGTCGCCTTTGCCGGCACCTTCAATAATGGTGGTCGCTTCTTTTTCGATGTGCACCTTCTTGGCTTTTCCAAGGTCTTTGAGGTCCAGGGATTCCAGTGAAACGCCCAGTTCTTCAAAAATAGCCTTGCCGCCGGTGACAATGGCAATATCTTCCAGCATGGATTTGCGGCGATCACCAAAGCCCGGGGCTTTGACGGCCACGACTTTCAGCGTACCGCGAAGTTTATTGACCACCAGTGTGGCCAGGGCTTCGCCTTCGATATCTTCAGCGATAATCAACAGTGCCTTGCCGGCTTCCGCGACTTTGCCCAGAATCGGGAGCATATCCTTGATGGAACTGATTTTCTTTTCATGGATCAGGATGTAGCAATCTTCAAAGGTTGCGTCCATGGTTTTTGGATCAGCGAAGTGCGGTGAAATATAACCTTTGTCAAACTGCAAACCTTCCACGAGTTCGACGGTCGTATCCAGGCCTTTGCCTTCTTCAACGGTAATAACGCCGTCCTTGCCAACCTTGTCCATGGCATCGGCGATCATCTGGCCGATCTGAGAATCCTGATTGGCGGAACTGGTGCCCACCTGCGCGATCTGCTTGGAATTCTCAACTTTTACCGAGATATTTTTGAGGTAGCTAAGTACCGCATCCACGGCCTTATCAATACCGCGCTTCAGATGCGTGGGATTGGCACCGGCGGTCACATTGCGGAGGCCTTCTTCATAAATTGCTTCGGCATAAACCGTGGCAGTGGTGGTGCCATCGCCGGCAACGGTGCTGGTTTTGCTGGCCACTTCTTTGACCAACTGAGCGCCGAGATTTTCAAATGGGTCTTCAAGTTCTATTTCCTTGGCAACCGTTACGCCGTCTTTGGTAACGGTGGGACTGCCGAAGGATTTCTCAATAACCACGTTACGGCCGGATGGCCCGAGGGTTACCTTGACCGCCTTGGCCAGGGTGTGTACGCCGCGGCGAATGGCTTCGCGAGCCGCTGTATCAAATTCAATCATCTTTGCGGACATAGTATGTGTCTCCGTAAATAAAAACTAACTCAAAAAAATAGCTGATTCATTCAATGGAACCAACTGGGGCCATTATTCCACAATGGCCAGGACTTCATCTTCACTGAGGATCAGCAGTTCATCACCGCCAACTTTGATTTCCGTTCCGGCATAGCTGGCAAAAATCACCTCATCACCTTTTTTCACCTGGAACTTGGCGCGTTCGCCGTTGTCCAGCAATTTGCCGTCGCCGATGGCCAGAACCTTGCCGCGTTTCGGCTTTTCTTTAGCAGTTTCCGGCAGCACGATACCACTTTTTGTAACGCCTTCCGCTTCCATACGTTTGAGAAGAATTTTGTCGCCGAGGGGACGAACTCCAACAGCCATAGTATAAACTCCTGAAAAGAACCCAATGAATTTCAAACTTCATTTTCCGATCACCACCCGCGGGCGTCGGCATTGGTTTATGTTTGCTCGCGGCCGCTTAGGTAGGCCATTGATCTCCGTAAAACCGATGTAACGCCCGCGCCAGCGTGTCAAGTAATTCATTGACATCCACCGGCTGGGGCAACACGGAAAACACATTTCTCCGCAACGCCTCCCGCATGAGTCGATCCGACAACTGCGTCGAAAGGACTATGACCAGGGGAGCTAATTCGCCCTTGGCATCGGCGGGGCGAACACTTTGCAGTAACCGAAGCAACGTTGAAAAATCCACATGTACGTCAGGATCTTCGGTTATCCGAGAATCCAGAACCATCACGTGCATTTCATGGCGTCGCACCAGACTTTCGGTTTCGGCCCAATTGCGGGCCAGAAACGTCTGCACCTGCATGGGTTCCAACAATCGCGATACGGTATGCTGCCACTGTACAGCCGGATGAAATCCCCGCCACTGTGGCTGGGTCATCAGAAGATTTAATCGCGACTTGTGTTCCATGACTCATAGCAAACCGTTTTCCGTGTCCGTCTCCGGTACCATTCCGGAGAGCCTTACTAGCAAAGGGCATACCGCAAGCGGGTTTTCAAGACTACCAAAGATGTAACTTGCGTAAAATAAGACACTTATGATTATTTAAATCAGCGGCATAGTGGTCGCAATGAGCGGGGGTTAGCCTGCCAGTGTTATCAGTAAAATACGCTCATGCTGCCGTCTTGGCAGAGCGGATTGGGGACCAGCAGATTCAGTAAGTTCAGTATTGGGAAGTATTTGCAGTAGATGCCCGCAGAGCGACGTTACCAGCCGAGCGAACTAGTGCCTTCTATCCTTGCCCGAGCCATTTAATTTATAGCGCGGTTATTTGGCACCGGGGAACATTTCGTTGAAATATCCCGGGTTCGTGGGTTGCACCACCGGGCCGGTTGTGGTCGGCTGGCCGTTGGGCGCGGAAGGCGAGTTATTTATGTTACCTGCCGATGATTGGTTTTCCAGCGGTGTGCCGCCCATGGGAGTCATGCCGGGTTTCAGAAATAGATAATAAAGTTTCCCTTTGCTAAGTTCATAGCCCGCCTGGGTCTGGGCTACCGGGCCGATGCCCATGTACATATCCGCACGGCCGGCGGCGCGGATGGCACCCCCGGTGTCCTGATCCAGCATGAAACCGGTATAAGGCGAAACAACGCCGGCGGTGTTCGGTGCGTTGGTTTCCACAAACGTCATGGCGGCACGTGGGAAAATGCTCTGGTAAGGTGGAGCGTTGATGGTTTTATCGGTTGCCAAACTACGGTGTGCGGTAACCTTGACGCCTAAAGATCCCAGCGGCCAATGCGCGGGGTTATAGAGTTTCAGAAAGGCCATGAAGTGATTCTGCATAATATCACTTTCAACCTGATGGGGGTGCATCTGGAAATAAGATTGGATGGCCGGCAGTGAAAGCCTGCGGGCGCTGATTTTGCCCTGCTTGACCAGTAATTCACCCAAGCCGGTATACGTGCGGCCATTATCCCCGGCGTAGCCGATGGTGATGGTCTGGCCGGAAGTTAAAATGACTTTGGCGGACCCTTGAATTTCCGCGACGTACGCATCCAATGGATTGGAGAACCATACCAGTTCATCGCCGGATAACAGATGCTGCTGCAGAATCTGTTCACGCGTCGGGTAGGGCTGATACGAACCATGGGGCAGACGTTCACCGAGAATCTGGCCGGTAATGGGGTTGCTGACCAGATTCTGCGGGCGCTTGTAAACCGGGTAACGGTAGCGGGAAGTTCGCGTAAGGCTGCCATAAAGAATCGGCGTGTAATAACCGGTAAACCAGACGCTGCCGCGATTGTCATATCCCTTGGCGATATACACATCATAGCGCGAATCAATTAACTGCTGAAATTTTTGAGGGGATGACACATGGCGCAGCATGTATTTGAAATCATAAAGGGAAGCGAGTTCCTGGCTGTGAGTAATTGGGCCGTCCGGGAAAAATTTCTGGCTTGACGGCGATTGCATATATTGAATGGAACGATTAATCGCTTTAATCAGCCCGGTTTTGTCCATAAAGGCGGACTGCATATTGGGATATTGCCCCTCAGGCACCTTGCGCAGGCCCCATTCACCCGGTGCCAACTGGTTGTCCACATTCATCCGGGGCGCTTTGATAATGGTGTTGTTATGCGTAGCACATCCGGCGAGGCTCAACATGCCAATGCTTAGCAAACCCATGATTTTACGAGTCATGTTTTTCATGCGTGATCCTTCACAAACAAACAATCTTGCATATCCATACGTGCCAATCCGGCCAGGAGCCTATCCGAGTGCGTCAAACCGGAATATATCATAGCAATTGTTCAGCCATTTGCAGCAACTGCGGCGTACCAAGTTGCAGGGTACAGTGGCAGGACGAGTATTC
>DAHVEJ010000144.1 GCA_027313145.1 Phycisphaerales bacterium
AGCCTTCCTTGGCTGGACGCTCCTATCATCACCTGTCAAGCAATTTTACGCCAGAGGCGAAAACTAAAAGACCCTGGGTACTTGACGAGGAATCTTCCGCCTTTGGCGTGGTGGATGTACATCAACGACTGTTGCGCGGAGGATTGCCTCCGGCGCTTCTGGCCACCCAACCCGATCCTGAATTCTATGCCGAGTGGCTGGATTCGTACTTTGCACGCGATGTCCAGGAACTCTTTCGCTTGGAAAAACGTTCAGGGTTTCTGCGACTGCTGGAGTTGCTGTTTCGACAGAGCGGCGGCATGCTGGATGTAAGTCGACTGGCGGTACAAAGCGAAGTAAGCCGGCCCACGGTCAATAACTGGTTGGAAGTCTATCAAACCACGCATGCCGTTCACTTGGTACGGCCATTTGCCGCAGGCGGTCGCCGCGAGATCGTAGCGCAGCCGAAGGTCTTCGGATTCGACACCGGGATGGTGTGCTACGCCCGTGGGTGGGATACTTTGCGGTCAGAGGATTGTGGCTTACTTTGGGAACATCTCGTATTGGATACGCTGATAGCTGCTGGTCTGACGAAGATCCAATTCTGGCGTGACAAGCAGGGGCGTGAGATTGATTTTGTAATTCCGCGCGAAAGGGATGTCGTGGATGCGATCGAATGTAAGTGGAGACCCGATTCCTTTGAGATCCGCAACCTCGCGACGTTCCGTGCAGGTTACCCGCAGGGTAAGAACTATATCGTCTGTCCGCTGACCGGGCTATCTTATGAGCGAATCGAGAAGGGACACCGACTCGTGTTCGTGTCCCCGCGTGAGTTGCGCGAACGCTTGGAGTAACCGACGAGTATGGACAGTTCCATCAGAACGCCAGGCATCGCCGTATCGCCGGGAAAAATTATCCGGGAGTGCGGATAATAGATGCCATATCTGGAGCTATCCGATGGAAATCGCGCAAATTCCAGGTAAAAACCGTTTCGGCGTGGACCTTTTCAGCGCATTGCAGAATCAGCGCGTCATATACCGCACCACCAGCAATACCGCTGTGTGTGGAATGTGTGATAACCGCCTGATATTGCCTGCCAGTCAGTTCCACCAGATTCAAACGCCCGCATATTTCCTCAACAAAAGGCAATGCGTGTTCGGCGGCTACCCGGTGGCTTACGGGAAGGCGCGTGAGTATTGCATAGACTTCAGCCAAAGAATGTGGCGCAATAGCCGTTCTTGACCGACGCGCCGGCAAACGCGGCCAGACTGGCCTCGTGATTCTCATGATCCGCGAGGAAGGCCGCCACCAACACGGACGAATCAAAAAATGCTTTCACTTTTTCGGCCTCAAGACTTGTTCTTCGCGATCTTGGCGAATGGAGTCCTGCATCGCCCGTATGGCGGCGGCGTTCAAGGGCCGCCCGGTGCGATAAACCCATACGCCCTTTTTCTTCTGAAGCGGAGAGGTATTACGCACCGGATGCAGTGAAATATTTTCACCTTGGACATTTAATTCCAATGCGTCCCCAGCCTCAAGGCAAAGTGCGTCGCGCACGGGTTTAGGCAAGATCATTCTCCCCGCCTTATCAATGGTAATTCGCGTATTCATTATGGTATTAGCCATCTTTCAATACCATTATAACATACCGTTATATGATTAACCGTTATGCGACCATGGTGCCTGTGAAATATGGAGTATTGGCGCATCAAAATTGTATGGCCAACTGCACAGTTGCCACCAGAGCATTTTGGTAAATGCCGCCGGGATGGATGATGTACTGCAAATCCGGCTGGACGCTTAGCCAGGGCGTGATTTGGGCGGTATAAAATCCTTCAATGGCCAGTTCATGATTGTATGGAGTCTGGGCGTAGGGGCTTAGGTGCGCCCACGTCGCGGCAATGCCGGTATTGTCATCGATGCGGCCTGGAATCGGGCCGCGCCAGCGCAAACCGCCGCTGATATTCTGATCAATTTCCGTCAGTTGGTCATTGGCCCAAGCGTATTGCACGAATGACCCAATCCGCGAGGCGGTCTGACCTTTCGCATGGTCAAACGTCCAGAGCGTCTGATCCAGATAGGCGTAGAAGCCCTGTGCACCCTGCACGCTTGATCCGGAATAGCGATGGAAAGAGCCGCTATGGTACCATTGCCCCAACGTAAGCGTTCCGCTGAGCTTATGCGGGGTAATTCGCCAGTTCAGGCTTTCTTCCGCCAACGCCAGAATACCGTACGGATTTTCGACAGCATTAGGATTTGTGGAAGCCACATCCGGCACGGTATTTTCAGTATTGCCGTCAAACAGACCGCCATGCAGGGTCAAGGCCGACACGGGTTGCCACGACAGCTCGCCACCCCATGCCGAAAAGGGATAACTGGGAAACACAAATATGGACGGCGAAAAGCCAAATGACCCATTCAGAAAGGCTTGCGCATCGCGGATGTTGTCAAAGTCATATGTGGTATCAATGCGGCCGAGCTTAAACCAAAGGTTTCCATCCAATAAATTCTGCCGATACCAGATCTGATCCAATCGCGTGGCGGGATTTTGATCAATGGCACTGATGGCTTGAAGTTCGCCCACCAGATCATTGGCCGGATTCTGTCCGCCATGGGCCATAAAATCAACAAATCCTGTCCCCCCCTTCCACCCGAAGAGTTTGTTGGTGTCCAAGGTCAGCGATACATCCAAGCGGTAGCGCCAGTCGATACGGTTGGTTCGAATGCCGCCGGAGAAATTTTCGCTGGCGGCCTGCAGCAGTGTAATAGTGGGGGTGATGCCATGTGAATCCAGATCACCGCGCAGGCCCCACCAATTACCGGTCAACGTATCCCGAGTCAGCAGATCATGGGCAAACTGGGCGAATGAGCCAGGAGCGGGCCGGGCTGGCGGAATTGCGGTCGTCGGTGCGGCCATCGGTGCGGGATTTTGCGCACTGCCCGCCGAAAGCAGTTGTATGGTGGCGGCCTGCGACGTGTCCGCCGTCACCGCGGACTTGGCGGCCGGCCGGTTCACGGGTGGCGAAGCAACCGGAGCGCTTTGTGCAAAGCCGCAAGCACCGATGGCTATGGCACCAGCGGCGATCAACAGACAAGCGGTGAAGCGCGGGGCACATGGGGCAGCATCTTTTAAGCACTGGAATTTGAATAGCACACTGATCTCCTGAGGCCCCGCAAACTCTTTTACGGACGTTTTAAGCCCTCTGGCTATTGGCCCGACTACGCCGGCCCTTCCAACCCGTCAGCTTCGAAAGTTTATCCAAGGCCTGTCCGAGTAATAGGCGCTTTGCGAAGGCCATTACTTAGACAAGTTCCATGTTATACAAAGTATAACAGTATCACACAAGCGGAATATATCGTTCCGCAGCTTACCTCGCATTATTGCCACTTCGAACTTAGGAATCAATCCGGCACGTTGCCGCAAAAGTCGGAATGCGGGCAGCCGACGCATTGACCAGACTGGTTCGTGGCCTGCATGTTTGGGCGAGGAACTTCAGCCGCAGCTTCCTCCAGTTGCGGTTTCCTCAGCTTCTGCTGACACACAGTCGGCATCATGCCCGAAATTTTGCGATTGCTTGGATGCGGGCGATGGCGTGATCCACAATGCGGGCGGGGTAATCTTGGCCGATGATGCAGCCGCATTGGCTTTGCAACAGCGGGGGCATTTCCCACGGGGTATGAATAAAATCCTTGGGGACGTTGGCAAGTTCCGGAATAAAACGCTTTACGAATGTGCCGTCGGGATCAAATCGTTGGGCTTGAAGAATCGGATTCATCACGCGGAAATACGGCGCGGCATCGGTGCCCGTGCCGGCGCTCCATTGCCAACCACCAACATTGCTGGCCTGGTCGTAATCCATCAGCCATTGCATAAAGAGTTGTTCCCCGACTCGCCAGTGCGTGTCCAGATCTTTGGTGAGAAACATGACGGTGATCATCCGCAGGCGATTGTGCATCCAGCCGGTTTGTTGAATCTGCCGGATGGCGGCATCCACAATCGGATATCCGGTACGGGCCTGGCACCAGGCGGCAATCAGCTCCGGCTTGTTTTCCCACGCCAGGTGCTCATATTTTTTCTGAAACGCGCTATGACACGTGTGGGGATAATGATAGAGAACCATGCGATAAAACTCGCGCCAGATCAATTCGGAAAGCCATGTTTCCGCCCCTCCGTTGCCGGTCATCGCCCCCTGGTTCACCGCCGCGGCAACGCACTGGCGGATGGATATTGTCCCGGCGGCAAGATGAGCAGAGAGTTGTGAAACGCCGGGCACCGCGGGGATGTCCCGGTCTTTGTGATAAAATTTGATTTTTTTCTCGATAAATGTGTCCAACAATGCGGCGGCACCGCGCTGGCCTGTTGGGATTGGCAACGTCACAGCCGGATAACCCAGTGATTCAAGATCAGGAATCGGATCAGAAGAAATGGATGTAACAGGCGATTTTGCCGGCAAGCCGGCATTTTGAACAGGCGACTGCGTTAGTTTTGCCAGCCAAGCGCGTTTGTATGGCGAAAAAATGGTATACGGATTCTCGGAGCCGGTAAGTATCTCAAAAGCCTCAAATATTACGCCATCTTTAAAGCTCTTAATGTCAACGCCCCTGTTTTCCGCGTCACGCGCCAAGCGCTGATCCTGGGCGATTTGCGACGGCTCATATTCCCTGTTGAACGTAATGGTGCGGACATTCAGACTTTTCGCCAGCGCCAGTATGGCCTGTACGGGATCTGCCGTGGTGAGAATTTTCAGTGGAATATTTAAGTCAGTCAACGCGGCAGAAAGCTCCTTAAGCGACTTAAGCCAGAACGCCGCCTGGTATGCGCCAGTCTTTCCCGTGGATGCGGTAAACCAACGCGTATCAATACAAAATACCGCGACAACGGTATCTCCCAATCGGGCGGCAGCCGCAAGGGCGGTATTATCCAGTACACGAAAGTCCCGTCGGAACCAATGCAAAACTGTTCTCAAGCAACATTCTCCAGCACCGGCCGAACCGCATAAGCGGCCGAGATTATAGGCGGCCTGCGGGCAATTGTGCCAACGCGATATCCAGCGCCGTAACCCACTTAGCGGGCCATCACCACGGTTCTCTATCACGGGATAATCCCGTGGCAACCCCCTGATTACTCGGACAGGCTCCAAGCAGGATTGCGGCGTTGCGTTGCCACATGTTGAATTTGGCCCGACGGAACGCTCGTCCCCGCGTGGCTTGATCCCAATCATGCTGGGTCCAGCGCAAAACCGTCTGCGGCGAAACAGTTCCGGAAAATGCGCGGGGCTGAAAATCAGGATGACTGGCGGCCGGCGAACGGCGATTAAACGGACAAACGCTCTGGCAGATATCGCAGCCGATTATGTAATCGGCCTCGCGCATGGGGGCGTGAAATTCCTCAGGGATATCCCCCCGATTTTCCAGTGTGAGATAACTGATACATTTACTGGCGTCCATGCGATAAGGCGTCAGAGCCTGGGTGGGACACGCGGTGATGCACCGAGTGCACGTGCCGCAGCGATCCTGAACCGGTGGGTCAGCCGGCAGCGCTACGGACAGAAAAAGCTCTCCCAGCAGAAACCATGAACCGTGCCGGGGGTGAATCATCATCGTGTTTTTCCCGATCCATCCCAATCCGGCGCGGGCGGCCAATTCCCTCTCCAGGCACGGCCCGGTATCAACATATGCACGCGCGTTAATATCTGCATTCATCATCGCCCGAACCGCCCGTTCAAGCTTTTGCAGCAAACCCGTGAATATGCGGTGATAGTCCCGGCCGGCCGTATAAGAAGCGATTTTTGCGTCCGACCGCCGAACCGCCGTGACGCGATTTTCAGGGCGATCGGCATGCCCATCCATCACCCCGCGCGGCAAGTCACCCAGCGTGTCCACGGCCGGCCCATCCGGGATCCGCGCCGGCGCTTCGCCCGGACTGTGATGATAACTCATCGCCACGCACACGGCGCTTGACGCCCAGGGAAGGTGCGACCGAATATCAATTTTAGCTTGCGCCATGCGGGCGAGATAATCCATCGCGCCGTGGCGGCCAAGGGCAAAAAACTCCGTAATATAATCGTGATGCGGCGAGGGCTGAATATCGGCAATTCCAACTAAATCAAAGCCGATATAGCGGGCGGCGCGTTTTATAGCGATGGCCAATTCCCGCGATTCCAGCACAGGAACACGAGAACCGGCAACCGCGGATAAAACTGCGCGGTTGGCTTCGTCAGGCCCGCCGAGCGGTTCTTTATAATTCATTTTGGGCAATACGGTCATTGTTTCCAACTTCAGGGGCGCTAGCTGGTCTTAGGCGGTTGACTTTCAGGCCCGGCCGGCGGCGTTTTATCTTTGGGCACAAAATCAAGCAGGTCATCGGGTGCCGGTTCGCTGTCCGCCAAGGCCGCCTGAACTTCCGGATCCAGGTCCATGTGTTCCAACGCCTCCTCATTGAGTCGGTCGATCGTGGGAGTATGGATATCTTTAATATCGGGATCATGCGTGGTGGCGATCCAATATCGTAAGGCGAACCAGACGACTACCAGAACCGCAACACCGCCGCCGACAAATCCCGCCGTCCATGTCTGCGACACCGCCAAAAGTGCAAAACCAGCCATCACCGCATCTCCCGATCGAACAACGACTTGATACTGCGTCCATGCCGCAACATTTTCCCTAGCCCACATTATAACATACTTAGAGAACCTTTTCCCATTCAATGCGCTCCAGCGCCGGATCGCGGTGGCGTTCAAACTGCTGCGTAAACATCATGTGATATATGCCATGGTTATCCAGCAGTTGTTCATGCGATCCCTGCTCGACAATTTTACCTTCCACCAGCACGGCAATGGAATCCGCATCCATAATCGTGCTTAAGCGATGGGCAATGACAATCGTGGTGCGGTTGCGCATCAGATCATTGAGCGATTGCTGGATGAGTTTTTCCGACTGCGTGTCAAGTGAACTGGTGGCCTCATCAAGCACCAGAATACGCGGATCAGCCAGAATGGCCCGGGCAATGCTGATGCGTTGTTTCTGGCCGCCGGAAAGTTTATTTCCCCGCTCCCCCACCGGGGTCTGGTAACCCTTGTCCATGGCCATGATAAATTCATGGGCATTGGCTTTTTTGGCGGCGTCAATAATGTCCGCTTCATTGGCATTGCGCCGGCCAAAGCCGATGTTTTCCATGATCGTGCCGTCAAAGAGATACACATCCTGCAACACCATGGCAAATTGCCGCCGATAATCCGCCAGGCGAATGTCCTTTATATCCACACCATCCAGGAGAATGGCTCCAGAGGCAACATCGTAAAATCTGGCAATTAAATTCACCAGCGTGGTTTTTCCACTGCCGGACGGCCCCACCACCGCCAAGGTTGAACCCGCCGGGATATCCAGCGTGATATGATCAATCACCGTTTGATCAGGTTTATAACCAAATGAAATATCACAGAGTTTAATATATCCCTGCGGCTGGGCCACGGCGATGGCGTTCTCCCGATCCGGCATATCCGGCGATTGATTAAGCACATCGCATACCCGGTCCAGCGATCCCAGGTTCTGCTGAAGATTTTGCAGGGAATCAATCATTTGCGTAATAGGCCCCAACAGCATCACACTGTAGAATTCAAACATCACCAGATCACCACTTTTGAGTTTTCCCTGCAGCACCAGTTCGCCGCCGTACCACATGACGACAATGCCGATAGCAGGCACGAAAATCGACCATCCGGTGGCCAACAGCCGGCCCAGAATAGAGGTGAAGTATTGCTTGCGTACCAGTAAGTATTGCCGTGCTCCGAATTCCTTGTGTTCACTGCGCTCACGCCGAAAACTCCGCACCACCCGGATGCCGGCAAATAAATCGCTCACACGCGATGAGAGAATGCCCCGGTCATCCTGAATATTTCGCCACATGGGGCGCAGGCGGCGAAATATTAAAAAGTGAATCACCACCACCGGTGGAATCAACGCCGCGGCAACTGCAAATAGCTTCCAGTTGGTGGCAACGAGAATCAGGAGAATGCAGATCACCCGAAATATCGCACCCACCGGATTGACAATGGCATTCTGCACGCCTCCAACCACCTGATCCGTATCGCTCATCACCCGGCTGATGATGCCACCGGTGCGATACTCGGCCAATTGCGATAATGGCAAGCGAGCCAGGTGCTCATGCAAGCGCTGCCTCAGGGATGCCGCCAGGCGATAATTGAGTTTCTGCACGGCCAATACGCGAATCCAGGAAATGCTTACGCCGATAATTTCCGCGGCAATCAACGCCAACACCAGCGCCAAGAGCCCGTGCGATGGCGAATCGGTAAACCAATGGCGCAAACCGCCAGGCGGTAAATGGCTGGTAATCGGCAGGGGCTTACGCCCAAAAACATAATCAATGGCCAATTTCAACACATACGGCGGTGTCAGCGCGACGACCGAACTGACAATCGCCACAACCATTAATGCCGTAACAGAACCATAATACCCGCGCAGCATAACCCGATATTGCCCCAGCAAATGCCGCTTGGAATATTTAAATGTATGCTTCTCGCCCGTGGGGCCGCCCATGGAATGCCGCCCCCCATGCGACGCCGGCGGATCAACCCGTGGCGCATCGGGGTCTACAAGTCGATCCCCTTTTAACAATCCCTGGCGTAGTTTTTGCCGGAATTCCTTAAATCGCGTGCGGCTGGACTTCATCTATGTTTCGCCTGATAGAAACCATCTACCGGGCATTATAGACACCTTTGAATAAAAAAATCACTCTTTAAGATGCCAAGCGGCCGGCAAACGGATAAAATAATGGGCTTGGCCGCCGACGGGTAGATCGGCCAGGCCGGTATGAGGAATGGAATAATCGATGGCCAGACTTGGCGTCAATATTGATCATGTGGCAACTCTGCGGCAGGCGCGGCTGGGAACTGAGCCAGACCCCGTATGGGCCGCAGTGGAAGCTGAATTAGGCGGAGCCGATTTAATTACTGTACACCTGCGGGAAGATCGGCGGCACATCCAAGATCGGGATGTGGAACTGCTGCGGCAAACGGTTCAGGTACCGCTGAATCTGGAAATGGCGGCACTGAAGGAAATTGTGGCAATCGCCCTGCGCATTAAACCGGCGATGGCGACTCTGGTGCCGGAGAAGCGCACGGAAGTAACCACGGAGGGCGGCTTGGATGTCGCCGCCAATACTCCGGCGCTTTCCGCTGCCTTGGAAAAACTTAGCGCCGCAGGCATCATGTGCAGCGCGTTTATTGATGCCGATTTGCGACAGGTCCATGCGGCGAAACAAGCCGGCTTTGCTATTTGTGAGTTGCACACCGGCCCGTATGCCTTGGCAGCCGCGGGCGCAGAACGCGATAAAGAGCTTGAACGCGTGCGAGCCGCGGGCGAGGAAATTTTGAATTCCGGCATGCAGCTTAACGCCGGGCACGGACTGAATTACACCAATGTGCAGGCCATCGCCCGCCTGCCGCACCTAAGTGAATTGCACATCGGCCACGCCATTGTAAGCCGCGGCATATTCATCGGCCTGCGGGAAGCTGTGGCCCGCATGAAAATCGCTATCAGCAGCATGGGCTGAAATTGAAATAAGATGGAGTTTAACACATGTTTCATGGCACATTTACCGCATTGATCACCCCCTTTCGCAACAACACCTTTGATGTTGTCGCGTATGAAAAGCAAATCAGCTTTCAAGCCCAGCACAAATTGCAGGGCATTATCCCGGTGGGTACCACGGGAGAATCGCCCACGCTGTCACATTCGGAGCACAAGCAGGTTATTGAGGTTGCCGTCAAAGCGGCGCGCGGCACAGGCCTGAAGGTGCTGGCCGGTACCGGTTCCAACAGCACCGATGAGGCCATTGAATTGACGCAATTTGCCAAATCCGCCGGTGCCGATGCCGCGCTGATGGTCAATCCCTATTACAACAAACCCACACAGGAAGGACTGTATCGCCATTTCCAGGCGGTGGCCCAGGCCGCGGATATTCCCATTGTGCTATACAACATTCCGGGCCGCACGGGAATTACCATGACGGTCGGCACGATGCTGCGCCTGGTCAAAGATTTCAAAAATATTGTCGCCGTAAAAGACGCGGCGGGAAATATCGACTTAACCACCGAAGCCGCCGCCGCAGGCCTGACCGTGCTTTCCGGGGATGATTCCATGACATTACCGATGATGGCGGTGGGTGCCAAAGGTGTAATCAGTGTGGCCAGCAATATCGTACCCGGTCAAGTGCGAAGTCTGGTGGATGCGGTGAATGCCAATGATTTCGCGTTAGCACGCAGTATTCACCACAAACTTTTCGCGCTGTGCAAAGCCCTGTTTATTGAAACCAATCCAATTCCCGTAAAAACCGCGATGGCCTTATTGGGTCGCGACACGGGCGAAATGCGATTACCGTTGTGCGAAATGGCCGATGCCAACCGCGACGTGCTGACCAAAGCACTTAAAGGGGCCGGGTTGCTGTAACATTATTGTGCGCCGATGGCAATCGCGGCACTGACAAAAGGCAATATCAGAAAGACCCCATCGTTAAAATCCATGGCTTTTCATTGGCTTATCAGGAGACTTTATGGCTAATTCCAATCGATCCACTACACCGGCACAGGATGTCGCGCTGCTGCTGATCAGGCTGATCATCGCCACCATTTTTTTGTATCATGGTTCGCAAAAGCTCTTTGGTGCCTTTGGCGGACCGGGGCTGAAGGGCTGGCATAGCTATATCGTTTCCATGGGCATGCCCATGCCCTGGGTCAGTGCCATTCTCAGTGCCTGTGCTGAATTTTTCGGCGGCCTGATTTTTCTGGTCGGCACGGGGTTGCGCATTATCGCTATTCCATTGGCGATTAACATGATGGTGGCCACCTGGGTTACCCATGGCCACGGCTTCAATGTAATGAATAACGGATGCGAATATCCTTTGTGCCTGCTGGTGATTGTTGTGGCGATGTTTCTTATGGGACCGGGACGCTTTACGCTGGGAGCATTATTCCGCGGCATCCGGCCCGGCAATGCTTAATCGTATACTCACATAGCCTGACTGACACGAATGGCACTTCCTTAAGGCATAGACGCATTATTTGCGGCACATAGACAAATTATGTCGTCTTGTGAAAA
>DAHVEJ010000145.1 GCA_027313145.1 Phycisphaerales bacterium
TTCGACGCACAGATTCTAACCCCTCAACCGCAGGGTGCAAAGCGTACAAGTCGCCGCGCCGGTAAAATGGCCGCCAGTTCCTTGCGCTCAGATGCTCGCCTGTTCAGCTATCACCTCATCTCGGCGAAGCCGCAGCTTCAAATTGCTGTATCGGCCGCACTTCACTTCGATTATTGAATTCAATGTCCATTTTTATAGGCACCTGTCCCGAATGCCGTTCTTGACCCCATCTAAAAACCGCGCTCATGCAAACGCTATCTGCGTCCCCATTCTTCTTCCCTACACACGTATCAACCCCGGGTTGGGGCCAGCTCGGCCAACCAGAAGTCCTGCTGGTAGTCGCATGGGGGGGTAGCTTTCAGCGCGACAAGCGCCCTTCTCTTGACATCGGCGACGGCGTCGGGAAGGGCATCGGGTGCCAGCTGTACCAAGTCCTCGAACTCCGTTGCCAGGTGTATAATCCCCGCGACTTCCTGGTCGCTGGAAAACAACCGCATTGTCCGTGGCGAGAACAGATAGTGCGAAGCCTCGTCGACGGATATCGCCCCTTCCCCTATCGCGTCGCACAATCCTACGGCCATTGCAAGCGCGAGTTTCCTTAAGTCGTTGCCTGTCGTCATTGGTTACTCCAGCCTGGCTTGACTTGGACGTTGAATACGTTCCCCGATGGACTCTGGAAATAATGGATTGAAACCCTGTTTCCCGCACCGTCGAAGCCGTCGTTGTAGACCTTCTGCCAGTTCCCCGGTTCGATCTCCCGCAGCTCGTTCAGGAGCCGTTGGCTCGTGATCGGATTTTTCGTCATGCCATTCTGTGCAGGCCTGAACCCAGCAGGGTAATTCGGCGCGTCCTTGACTCCCTCGTACACGGTTTGCGGATACGGCTCTCTCGCCAGCCCCTTGGTTTCGGGCTTCGGCTCAGCATTCGGCTTCAGATCCTTAGCTACCTGCTCGCCTAGTTCGCCGACAATCTTTCCCTCCGGCGCAAACTCGCCGCCGAGCAGTACCATTCCAAGCGCCGGGACTTGGTCCACCAGGTTACCGAAGACCCTCATCGCGGCTACCCCACAATTGTTGAATCCGTTCCAAAGGTTGTCGAAATCACTCCAGGCGTCCGTGGCCGCTGTTTGGGCGTCCCGAACAAGCCCCGAAAGTGTTGGGGGCGTCAATTGGCCCGGCGGAACGCCCCAAGGTCCGCTCTGAGAGGCAAGCTCCAACCCCCACGGATCCACCCTCCCCACCGGATTACTCATCACAAACTGATACGTATTGGCACCATTGATATATTGGAGCGGGTCTTGGTTTATCTCCCGATGTGCCACTCCTGCGGACAATCGGGATTTCGGCTCCTGCCTCAACACACTACCAAGCGACGGAGAACAATTGCGGTTGCGGGTGTAATACAATCCCGTCACCGGGTCAAGCGTCATGCCTTGGCAAGCGCTGCGCTCAATTTCCAACGAGCAATGATCAATAAGCAAATCATCGGAGGTTCCGCGTTTCTGATCAGGGATCCGTGGTCTTTGATCAGTGAGGTTCACCACAGAGGAAGCCGAGGCAACGGAGGTTCCACGGCGGCGATATTTCCCGGCCAACTTGGTTTCTGAAATTATTTCATTCACCGCAACCATAGGCTCTATCGCAAAAGGCGACTCTTTCGACGCACAGATTCTAACCCCTCAACCGCAGGGTGCAAAGCGTACAAGTCGCCGCGCCGGTAAAATGGCCGCCAGCTCCTTGCGCTCAGATGCTCGCCTGCTCAGCTATCACCTCATCTCGGCGAAGCCGTGGCCTGATACTGCTGTATCGGCCGCACTTCACTTCGATTATCGAATTCAATGTCCATTTTTATAGGCGACTGTCCCTATTATTGTTGTGGAAATTACTCTTCGCAAAGAGGCCTGAGCAGCGGCGGCAAAATGCAGGGCGAAAAGATGGAAATCCCCCATCCGCGCCCTGGCCGCGCGCACGGCTGGAAATTTTCACCCGAGAGCGGGCGGAAGACGCCGAAACTGTTCCACTTATTGCCATAATTCCATATCATCCAGCCGTTGGACAACCGCGCAATCACCTACTATCATGAAATTTAGTTCCCTCACAATAAGCTGGGCCGCTTCGCCCTTTCGTGTCCCAACTCCGGCGGCACCGAGGGGGCGTCTCAGTATATCGCCCCCTGATTCTAGAAACGCAAAAAAAAGATGACGCGTTTTTATAGCGCTGTCGTATTAGCTGCGTCACGGTGTCACTCTTTGGCTTTTTTCGGCGGAGCGTGATCTCCAACACGAATCCCCGCCCATCGTTCAAATTTCTTAATCGCCACTTGGTCCGCCGCCGACCCATGGCCCTTTTTATTGAGGCGTGGCCCTATATTGGTTACAGGCAGGAGTAGTTTCACCAAGGCTTTCGCTAATGGCTCCGTTTTTATCCTAAATCCCGCCGCACGCAATTTCGCAACCCCCCCGTGGATGGGCATTTTTATGACAGCTCTGCCCGTGTGTATAAGAGAAAACCGCGTAGAAAAGTTCGTGGTACTGTATACGGAATTGGGCGAGCTTCGCACGGCCCCAAACTTTCCTGGCGTGAAGGCCACGGCCGCTGCGGAAACGGGAAAGATTGAGCCAACCCAGGGAAGCTGATTCAGAGTTGCCGCCGTTCGCAGGATGCCACCATGATAAGGGCCAGAGGCATTCAAGCGCAGTGGCGACGGGCGATATCGAAGCCGCATCGGGCCGCCAATCATAGCTGGCGACAAAATACCGCCGGGTTCAAACAACACGTTGACGCTTCCCTCGACAAGCATCAGACTCCATCCCATCTTGCGCTCCTGTTGGCCGAACGACAGGCGAAGCCCGGCAGCAGGAGCGAGCCACACCGTGGAGGGATGTGTGATATCGAGCATGGCGCTAAATGTATGGCCGTTCGTGGTTACGCTGTATGCTGGAATTCCATTGAATAATCCGGATATCACGCAAGTGTCACCTGAAGCATAAATCCCTGCCGATCGCACCGAGCTTTCGTCGACGGCCCCGCCGGGCGGCCGTATCACAACATGCGAACGGAATCTCAAGGAAAACGCATTTCTCGCTCGCGAGCCATCAAAGGCGAGCTCCCCATGCGGGCTCGACAACGCCCAGATCACATGCAGGAACTTTGAAACAGCGGGATCGTACGGCCTTGCCGGGGCTGCGGTGGCTGTGGCGTTTGCCGCAACTGCCATCATGTAACACCCAGTCATTGCGCCAAAAAGTTTGATCATAAGAAAACTCCTGCTAAGCGCCGAATATTCCCCGCTCCATTTGACCGGCGCGGATCGGGGGAAGTCAGGCATGAGCCGCTGGTTACCGCGACCCACTGATATCAAAAGCCGAATCGCAAACCGCCCCCGTACACCGGAGTTCCCGTGCCCACTTGCATATCGGCGAAGAATGGCCCCCAGCCAACCCCGCCCGAAATAATGCCCCCAGCACCGAATTGGCTGTTGTTATAATTGAGCAGCCCTTGCGCTTGGAGCCAGGCGTTGAAGTTTCCGTAGTTAAAAATGCCGTTAACATAGGGGCTTGCGTTGATGTCGAACGGGAAACCATAGCCAAGTCCGGAGCCAATATTAAATTTAATGTTGCCGTTGGGAAATTTAAAATTGTAGGGGCAGAATGAAATCCCCCCACCCGGCTTGGGCACGCCCGGAAACCCCGGACCCGTATTGGGCCCCGTGGGTGTCAGGTGTCCGAGTCCAAAACCGTAAAGCTTGTTAAGCGCCGCTTGGCCAGCAGATGTGGAGAGAAAATCGCCAAGGCCGCTCCATGCGCTCTGGAACAGGTTGCCGCCGAGCGAGCTGCTCGCTTCGAGTCCGAACGCGTCGTGGTGTCCCACCGGATTACTCATCACAAACTGGTACGTATTGGCACCGTTGATATAGGAAAGCGGGTCCTGCGAAATCCACGTCCCCAGACCCGGCGAATAATTGCGAAAGCGTTCGTCATACAATCCCGTCACCGCATCCAAGGTCATCCCTTGGTAGAGATTGTTCACCAGCGGCAGCGTGCCGGATGCTGGCGTGCTCCAATCGGCGTTCAGAATGGTGATTGTGCCGTAGGGTGAATAAACGTACCGCTGCGTGACGCCCCAAGTTCCGCTGGTGGCGCTGTAGCCAACGATTGCAGTGGTATCCCAGTTCGCATCTTGCTCGAAATACAGCCTAGAATTCGGTTGAATCACGCCAGCGGAATAGGCGTCTTGGAGAACGGTGGCATTGATATACGCCGCGCTCCAGACGATTTGAGATGTCACATTTGAGGACGCGGTGCCGTTGGTGCGCGTTTCAATCGCCTGCCACTGCGAATCGTCGTAGATGTAATTGGTGGTTCCCGCGGCAACGCCATTTCCGCCCAGCGGATAGGATTCCGTAACACGACAGCCCATTGCGTTATACGTGTATTGAGCGATAACCTGTCCGCTGGCGTTCTTGACGGATACCAACTGATTCCACGCATTGTAAATATATGTATTATCAGATTGATCCGTGGTCATATTCCCATTGGCGTCGTATACAGGAGTTCCCGCCGTGCCACTGATGCTCGTAATCTGATTCTGCGCATTGGCGGTTTGGGTTTGCGTGGTGCCGTTGGAGGTATAGCTGCTCCAGTTGCCCTGGCTGTCGAGCGTCCAGCTTTGATTCGCGACACCGCCCAAAGTATTTGCAGTAAGACGATTAAGCGGATCATAAGTAAAGGTTTGCGAATACTCTTGCGGCACGTAGCGGCAATATTCCGTAGTGCTCTCGTCGGCATTGTTGCACAAGATTACCGTCGAATTGTTGGGGTCTTGCCCTATGGAGTCACAGGCGGTGCCGACGGGCTGCCTTTCGGCGCGTCCGATGGTTTCAATGGTGTCGTCAGGGCCGTCGTACCGGGCGTAGGCGGCGGTTCCGGTCGTACCAGTCATTGCGCAGCCATCGTAGCCGATGTACAGGGCGATTGTGGCGGTATCGGCGTATGTGCAGTCCGTACGGTCAGCGGTACGAAAACGCCGGAGCCTCGGGGAACTTGTACGCTGGGTCGATTCGTAACCGCCGCAGGTTAAGGTGCCGGTGGGTTTGGTGAAGATCGAATTTCTTCTGGAACGCTGCATTCGAAAAATCCTGGAAAGCGGGCAAGCGTATCAACATCCTGCGCGATGCTATAACGGTAGCATATCCGTGCTACACGGGCCGTGCAAGGCAGTGAAGATCGGGATCCGGAAGACCCCGACGGCGCGGCACAGAATCCGGCACAGCAAGCGGCGGTAGCGGCCTGCAACGGCCTGCATACGGGAACAGCAACAAGTGAGAAAACACTTCATTTGCAGGCCAATGCCGACGTATGCAATTGTGTGCATGAGGATGAGAGTAGACCGCAGTTGGGGTGTTCTGCCCGCGCCAGCTGCGCTCTTTGGCCTCATCCGCACATGCTCTACTATCTACTCTCTCAAAACTCCTGCTCTATTTCTTAGTCACCAACTCAGTTTTCCAAAGTTGAACGCCATTATTGATCCTGGATTGAGAGTAGAAAGTTGAAAGTAGACCGCAGGAGGCGTTTTGGCCGCTGGCATCAGCCGCTCTTTTGTCCAAACCATATTTGCTCTACTATCTACTCTCTCAAAACTCCTGCTCTATTTTTGCCTGCGGCAAAAATGCGCCCGGCAGGAGTCGAACCTGCAACCTTCGGTTCCGTAGACCGACGCTCTATCCAATTGAGCTACGAGCGCATGCCAATGTGCTTCCCGGCTCCATTGACGAATTCAACATTATCCTCAACTATTGCTGAAAAGCAAGGATTGGCCCAATAGCATTGGCCGGCCGAAATCAGTATCAAAATAATTTCGAGATTTTCGATGCCAGCGATGCCAGAACCGCCGATGAGGCCGGCGTCTTTGTGACGTTTTCCGCTGCGGCCTGGCGGAGGGGGATTATCGCCGTGCGTAATCCGAGTCGCAAGGCTCAGCGGCACATGAATGTGCCGGCTAACATGGGGTTGTTGCAGGGGCAACTTGTTACCCTAACCGGCGCAGACCCGGTATAGTATCGGCGGGTTAGGTACACACTTCCTGGAAACGGGGACAGGATAATGGGCTTAAAGATTTGCATCGCAATACCGCCAGTGCCTGGGGCGTTCGCACCGGATGATGGCCAACAGGCGTGCATCAATTTAGCGAATGCATTAGCGGCCAGCGGACATGATCTTGTACTGTGTATATCCGCGTCAGACAAGGCATTAAAAGCGGATAACGATCTTTACGCCCGAATGACCGCCTCACCGGGCGTTCGCATAGTGACACTGGATTGGCTTACAGAGGCACAGGTTATTGCAGGCTGGTTTCGCCGACGTAGTTATGAATTTTATCGCTGGCTTAAATCCCAGACCACTTCGTATGACTGCGTTATCACGTCCGCATGGCAGGGCATAGGCTATTACGCCATTCTGGCCCGGCAGCAGGGAATCGCGTTTGAAAAAACCCGATTTGTAACCTATTTAACGGCTCCAACTCAATGGCGCTACCACGCGCGGCAATCTATGCCGGCGAGTGTTGATGCCCTTGAGGTCATGTTTATGGAACGAGATACGGCACGCAGGGCGGATGCGGCTGTGGTGGGCACCAACGAATTACGCGATTGGCTTGAAAGCACGAAATGGGTGCTGCCGGCAAACACCAGCGTGCTTCCGCCATTGCCCACAATATTAGCAAAGTCCGGCGCATCGCTGGAAACACCAAAGGTAACCGGGGCACCATCTCCTGCCTGCGCTACCGCCGAACCGCTGACCGAACTGGTTTTTGCCGGCCTGATGGATTCCATCGATGGAGTGGAATTATTTTGCCAAGCCATCAAACTATTGCCGGTGTCGCTTCGCGAGAAGCTGAAAATCACTTTTATGGGTGCTATCGGAGAGGTCGGACAACTGGCCGGCGACTGGTATGTTCACAAGGCTTTACGTCGATCAGGTTGGCGATACAGCATTCTGGCGGAGGCGGACTTGGAGCGGCAATTGGCCTATATGCGCGCTGCCGGTCGGATGGCGGTATTTGCGGGACGCCCTGGAAGATTATCGCAACTGCTTGTCAATTGCCTTGCCGAAGGCATTCCGATTTTGATCTGTGAAGATTGCGGCCTGCGGGATTTTCAAACAGCCGAGGTGTTTGAGAAAATCTCTTTTCCATCCAATGCGCAGGCTTTATCCAAAACAATTCAGGCCGTCCAGCAACACGGCATCACCGCTTTACAAACGCCAGCGCCAGTACCCAACACCGCGCAACATTGGCAACGCCTGATCACGTCGATAGTCCACAGGGAAACCCCGGCAGGCGAGAACGTGGAGAAAAAAGGGGGCACCGGCGGCAAGCAGACCGCCAACCGCGTTACGCCAATGATCAGCGTATGTCTGGTGCATTACAATCGGCCGGAAACACTCCGGCAGGCCGTTGATTCGCTGAAAGCCCAAACCTACCGGAATTTTGAAGTTATCCTGGTAGATGACGGCAGCCCGTCATCGGAGGCACAGGCCCTTCTGAAAACATTGGATACTGAATTTGCCGCTTGCCAATGGCGCATTATTCGGCAGGAAAATCAATATATGTGGCGGGCGCGAAATAACGCCGCCAAACAGGCCCGGGGCGAGTATCTGGCGTTTATGGATGATGACAATATTGCCGTGCCCCATTGGCTGGACTGCGCCATGCAAGTGGCGCAAAGAACCCACGCCGACATAGCAACGTCCACCATGACACTTTTTGAGGGACACCCGCCGCCTGATCCGGACATAGAATTTCCAATGTGGGTGCCGCTGGGACCGGCGGCGACGGTCGGAGCGCTTACGAATGTCTTCGGCGACGTGCATTGCCTGGTGAAGCGGAGCGTCTTTGAAAAGCTTGGCGGTTTTGAAGAGCGGTTCAACGGATATCAGGAAGACTGGGAATTTTTTGCGCGAGCGGTTCTGGCGGGGTATAAACTCGAATTGATTCCCGAAGCGTTGCTCTATTACCGCATCAGTAAAACCAGTGTTTCACGCAGCACCGGTCAGAACTGGAACGCGAATCGAGGATGCAGCATTCAGCCTTATCTCCATGCCATAGGTCCGCAATTGCGTGATCTGATTCCGTTTATGCTGGAAAATCATCGCCTGCATTCCGGTGTGGCTGTAAAAAGAGCGGTTGGCCCTGGGAAAATGATGCGGCAGCTAAATCGTTGGATTCGCGGCCGCGCAGCCGATGCGCCCGTGGTGGTACAAACAACTGCCGACGCCGTCCGTGCCGCCGGAGCAATTCCCCCCCGCCGCCGCTGCCCACGGAGATGATGGGCGGCCCCACGTTGCAGTCGGCCGGTTCCGGACCAAACACTCCCGCGGCCGCGATAATATGCGCCCCCAACCGCCTTCTGAGATGCGCACTTCCTGTCGCCTATTGCTGCCAAGAGCCTGTTCGACTAATGGCCGGGGTTGGCGAGCCTATAATTACTGGCATTGAGGCGCTTGGCCGCACCGGCGGGTTACGGGCCGGTAATCGTCGTTAATCCAAGACGTTGGATGGGTATAAGTCCGGACGGTGGTCGGATCGATTCACAAGCGTAAGGAGTAAAGCAAATGAAGTTACTGCACATCAAGGAAGCAACTGGGACGATCGAAGCCGTTGGCCGACGACTGGAGGAAGCCGTCAAGGCGCATAAATTCGGCGTCATCGCCGTCATTGATCTGAGGGCGAAGATGGTCGAGAAAGGCGTCGGGTTCGACAGCGCCTGCAACATTTATGAGGTTTGTAATCCCGTGCAAGCCAAACGGGTATTGGAAAAGGACATGAGCATCGCCACGGCGCTGCCGTGTCGCATCGCGGTTTATGAAGAAAAAGGCAAGGTAAAAATCGCCACAATGCTACCGACTGCGGCACTGGGCCTGTTTTCCCTTCCCGAGCTTGCGCCCGTGGCGCAGGAGGTTGAGAAGGAAATTAAAGCGATGGTGGACGAGGCGTGCGAAGTGTAAGCGAAAACCCTGAAAAAGCCACGAATTAGATTACGACCGGTATCGCCGACCACGCTGTAACCAGCGGGTTATCACCGCCGTGCTCTATTAGCAAGCGCCCCTCGATTTGCGGCGGGGCGTAAGCAGCATTCCCAAGGCTCCCAAGGCTAATAGTACCAGCGTTGCTGGTTCCGGTGTCGCTGCGGTGGGCAGCGCTGCCAAGGCCATAGAGCGCGTGGTGACGGAATGCCTGAAATTCATGGCCAGCAAGGGGCTGGCGGCGGTGCCTGATCCCATCACGCTGCTGCCGAAGATATAGCTGGTCTGGAAGCCGGCGGTGGCGTCGGTGGTAAATAGGTACATGTCAAAGCGCAGGCTTAAAGTATTACTGGAGCTTACCAGACTGGCAATACTTCCCAGATCAAAGGTGGTGTTGGACGTGGCCGCATCCGCCAGAGCTAACGTTCCGTAACCATTATTAAGTAGCAGGGTATTGTTATTCTCCAGATTGGTGACCTGAATGATCACCGACCCGGTACCTGTGGAGGTACCGCCTAGAAAACTCACGACGGCATCATGGGAGTTACTTAGGTTGATGTTGTTGGTCACGATCGTCAGGGAACTGTGATATTGCGAAGTACCAGAGGATGTGCCGGCGGAGATAAATGAAATCTGATTGTAATCCGCGACGCTGCTGGCAGGTTGTGAGGTATTCGCCCCTCCGATATTCCAGTTCTGCGCCGCTTGTGGATTGGTCGCCAGGACACTGGTGACTTCGGCATTGGTGGGATCCTGCGTTAACAGCGTGGCAACATTGGCACCGGCGGCAGCGGATATGGCCCGGGGAGTTTGTGCGGAATTGATGTAGGATTCAGTGTGCAACTGTGCACCGCTAACGGTAACTGGGGAATTGGATTGAATACTGGCGCTTTGTCCATGGTAGGCATCGGTCATGCTGGCTTGCGCGTTAATGGCCCCGGCCCCAGCGCCATTGGCATAAGCATCGGCTAAAGCTGTCGCTGAATTATATACGCCAACTCCGCCATTACCGGGTGTGCCACCGACGGCCTGAGCGTAAGAATTGACATAGCCGCCGTTGAGGTTGGCAGTGGCTTGGGCATTGGCACTTCCACCTGGCGCGTCACTTGCAGTCGCGGCTGTACCGCCGCCATTGCCGCCTACGGCGTAGCCAATAGCCGTTACCGCCGCGCCAGCCAGTGTGCTGCTCGAGGTGGCAGTGGCACTGGCCCCTGCGCCCGCACCGCTGGCGGCACCGTTTACGCCAAGCCCCCCGACACCGGCGATGGAATACGCCGCCACCCCTGAAGCACCGGTGTTATTAGTCCCGTTGGCTATGGAGGTTGCCGCACCACCGGCGGAAGCGGTCCCCGGCGATGAGGCACCAAGCGTATTAAAGTATCCACCGGCACCACCGGAGGCGTAGGCTTCAATGCCGGCGTCACTTACTGCGCCGCTGGTGATACTGCTGGTCAGCGAAGAATAACCGACTCCCGCCGCCCCGGCGGCACCAGTACCTGATCCTCCTGCGCCTGCGCCGCCCTCGGTAATTTGTATGAGTTCAGAATGTCCTGACGTGGTGCCGGTGACGGCGTTGGTTAAACCCGAGCCTGCGCCATTACCGCCGGTCACATTGCCGCCACCGTGTGAAAAGCCCCCGCCGGCACCGCCGATTTGTGCGCCTTCCACAAACACATAGCCACCATTGGAACTCGCGGAAACTGTCCCCAGCGAACCACTGCCGCCGTTGCCACCCACACCGTTGCCGTTGGAACCGGCGAACGTACCGCCCGAACCACCATAGGATATGCCGTAAACCTGTGCCGTGCCGCTGCCGGCGGCCGTGGCACTGGCTGACGCCTGGGAACTACCGCCCAGTCCGCCATTGGCCGGCGGTGTGAAGACGGAGTCAAAGAAACCCCCGGCACCTCCTAGGAGCCTGTCCGAGTAATGTCTTTCCGCCACCGAGTGAATTTTCCGCTCTTTGCTTCATG
>DAHVEJ010000146.1 GCA_027313145.1 Phycisphaerales bacterium
ATTGTAACCCACCTTCAGTGAGTTAATACCCGTGCGCGCGGCCAGCTCGGATTGATAATTCGCCAGCCACGCCCGGCTGTTGGTGGCCAGCGTGCGCAGGCGGTCGAGTTCGGCATCGCATCCGTCGCGAATAACGCCGCCATCCCGCAAATGCGCCGGCGGCTCATCAGCAATCGAGGCACGCACCTTTTCGGCAATTTCCGCGGCCGGGGCGGCCAGCGGAGTCAGCTCATCGGGTGCATGTTCAAAAAAGCCGCTCTGTCCGGCCAGGCGCATCAGCACCGGAAGTGTTTCCAATGAGCGTGCCAGAGCAATCAGATCGCGCGGCGTACAGCGGCGGCAGCAGATTCGTGCGGTAATGCGTTCAATATCGGCGCAATCCGTGATAACCAGCCGCAGTTCATTTAGCCGCTCTTCCAGTTCCAGCATCCGCGCCACCATGTTGTAGCGTTGTTCAATGACCACCGGATCGCGCAACGGAAATAACAGCCAATGCCGCAGCAGCCGCGATCCCATGGGCGTCTTGGTATTATCCAGCGCCCGCACCAGGGATCCTTGCGCCGAATTGTGACGCATGGATCGATTGATTTCCAGGGATCTTAACGAGGTCGGGTCAATAATCAGGTGCCGCCGCCGTTCAAACGCCCGCGGCGGCTGAAGATGTTCCAGGGCCGCTTTCTGTGTTTCATGCAGGTACGCCAGCAGACCGCCGGCTGCGCGCAGGGCCGGGCTGTGATCGTCGTCAAAGCCAAAGCCGGCGAAAGTCACAACGTTGTAATGCTTCCGGATGCTTTCCATCGCATGGTGACTGTCGAGTTGCCAGGTGGGCCGCGCGGTCAGCGTGAGTTTGATCGGATCGCACACGTGCTGCACCCATGGGGGGACCTGATGATCCGGCGCTTCGGGATAAATCAGTTCGCGCGGGCTGATGCGGGCCAGCTCGTCGCGGCAGGCCGAGAGGCAATCCACGAGCGTGAAAAATTTTCCGGTGGATAATTCACACCAAGCCAGGGCGGCCCATTGCGTTTCAGCGGCATTGGTCGGCGGGGCCAGTGGATCCGTGGTGGCGCGGCCTCCCGGTGGGGCGGGCAGCAGCAGCATGGCGGAGAGAAAATTTTCTTCTGTGCCGTCCAGCATCGTATCTTCGGTCAGAGTGCCGGGAGTTATTAAACGCGTGACCTGCCGATCAATAACGCCCTTGGCTTGTTTGGGGTCCTCCATTTGTTCGCAGATCGCCACGCGATAACCCGCGGCAATCATGCGTTGCAAATACCCATCGACCGCGTGGTAGGGCACGCCGGCCATGGGAACGGCATTTTCCCCCTTGCTGCGGCTGGTTAACGCCACTCCCAGTGCCCGCGATACAATGCGGGCGTCTTCGTAAAATGTTTCGTAAAAATCCCCGATGCGAAAAAACAGGATCGCGTCCGGATACTGGGCTTTATAAGTTTGATATTGCCGCATCGCGGGTGTAAGTTCCGCCGGGTCAATCGTGGCGATGTCCTGTCTGTTGAGTTGCTCACCCATGATGCACCATTGTACCGCGTGCTTCGCTAATGCCAACTCGTACGCTCCAGGTTACAGGTTACGGGTTACAGGGGTCAGGACGAGAACGCAGGAGTTCGTTGAACGGGCAATCGCACTGGCGTGAAAAATTTGAAATTTGAAATTTGAAATTTCAGATTTCAGTTCTCGGGATTTATTGACAGGCTGTCAGGACGGTTCTATTGTAGCGGTTTGAATTCTTGTTCGCGGGTGCCTGGAAAGAAATTCGGGGGTGTCGTATGCCGTCAGCTGGATTAATTGTATTGTTTGTGGTCGCACTGGTCGTGGTGATTATTGTGCTGGTCACGGTGGGTAATGTGTTTAATTTGTGGCTGCAGGCTTTTTCCGCCGGTGCGGACATCAGTCTGTTTGATCTTATTGGCATGAAGTTGCGCAAGGTCGATGCGCGGGCCATTGTGACGGCCAAAATTTCCATGGTGCAGGCCGGCCTGCCGGTGGAGACCAATCAGTTGCAGGCGCATTACATGTCCGGCGGCCACGTGTTAAATGTCGCCAAGGCGATGATCGCCGCCCATCGCGCTAATATTGAGTTGCCTTGGGATCAGGCCACCGCCATTGACTTAGCGGGCCGGGATGTTCTTGAAGCGGTCCAAACCAGTGTCAATCCGCGGGTGATTGATGTCCCCAATGCCGCCAGCGGCCGGCAGACGCATGAAGGCGTGGCCAAGGACGGCATTCAGCTGCGCGTCAAGGCTCGCGTTACCGTTCGCACCAACATGCGGCAGCTTGTCAGCGGGGCCGGTGAGGAAACCATAGTCGCTCGGGTTGGAGAAGGCATCGTCGCGGCCATCGGGTCCGCTGATACCTATAAGCACGTGCTGGAACAACCGGATATGATCAGCAAAACCGTTCTGGCAAAGGGCTTGGATGCGGGTACCGCGTTCCAGATTTTATCTATTGATATCGCGGATATGGACGTGAGTGAAAATATCGGCGCGAGGTTACAAACCGCTCAGGCCGAGGCCGCCAAACAATTGGCCCAGGCTGAAGCCGAAAAGCGGCGAGCCTTGGCGGTGGCACAGGAGCAGGAAAATAAAGCACTGGCGCAGTTTAACCGGGCCAAAGTTATTGAAGCCGAGGCCCAGGTGCCCATGGCCATGGCCGAGGCGTTTCGCCAGGGCAATTTGGGAATTATGGATTATTACCGCATGAAAAATATGCAGGCCGACACGCAAATGCGGGAATCCATCGGCGGTTCCAACGCCACCGGCTCCGGCACGGATAACCGCCCGTCGGGAACCTGACGGGGGGCAAGGGTAGGCAAGCTCCACGCCGCAACGCCATGGCGCAGCGGCAGGCGACAGCGGATTTGAGATTTCAAATTCCCAGTCCCAGGAAAAAGGAAATAAACGAATGGCCGAGCTTCCCAAGGATCCGCAGCAACTGGCGCAGGATATTCTTGCCGGACGCATAAGCATCCAGCAACTGCAGGCCGAGCAGGCCCGCCGCCGGGCGGCGCAGGAAGCGCTTCGCCAGAATATCCGCACGCGTCCGGCAACTTCAGGTGCCGCAGCCCGCCAGCCCGGCAATCGGCAAGTGGTTAAACCCGCCAATCAGCCGTCGGCGTCAACTAATCGGCAGTCGCGGCCGGCGGCCACGTCTGACCGTAACGCGGCGCGGGCGAATGCAAAACGCTCCCCGTCGCAAAATCGCACGGCCGCTACTCCAGTCGAGGCTGTATCTGATGCTAAGGTCGCTTTAACCGCGGCAAAAAGTTCCCCTGCCCCCAGTAAGCCGGCCGCAGTTTCGCGAACTCCGGCGCAAAGCGTCAGGGCGGTGATGAATAATCCCCATGCCCTGCGCAGCGTTTTTGTTTTAAGTGAGCTTTTAGATAAGCCGCTGTCGCTCCGGCAGGACCCGCTGGATCGTTTTTGAATCAGCGGCACCTGACTCTCGCCGAAGTGGATCAACGCAAGAAGCACATCACCCTATCCCGCGACCGCTGCGCATGAAAAACCGCCCCTTGCGACATGCACATTAAAGACATCAGATATAAAAATGAATTAACAATAGCGTGTTGATTCTGATGCACTTTAAATTTCAGGCCGCCGGCGCGGTATTTTCAGTTCAACCTGATTTTTGATCGAACATTGTTTGCCGAGATACCCCCTTTCGTTAACTCCGTAAGGTTCATCCACCTAACATCTTCGGCTTTTCAGGTCAGAAACACAAGCAAAAAATTTTCATTTTTTCTTTGGCTAAATCGCTGATTGCGAAAATTAAGGTCTTAAGCACCCAACGTTTATGCTCTGGGTATAATTGCCCGCATGGCAAAACCTAAAACCTACTTTGTTTGTCGTGATTGCGGTGCCATTCAGCCCAAATGGATGGGAAAATGTCCGGATTGCAATGCCTGGGACAGCTTTGAACAAATGACCCAGGCCGCCGCCGATCCGCATCGGCCGCGTGCCTTATCAGACGACTCCTCCGAAGGTCGGCCTGAACGCTTTGGTTCCGACGATGATGTTCCCGCCCGGCCGTTATCGGAAATTCCGGAGCTGGATATTCCCCGCATGCCCACGGGCCTGCCGGAGTTTGACCGCGTTCTGGGCGGCGGAATTGTGCCGGGTGCCGCCGTGCTGCTGGGCGGTGATCCGGGCATTGGCAAATCGACCCTGCTGCTGCAGGCGGGAGATCGCATGGCCCGGCAAGGCCATCGCGTGTTGTATGTCAGCAGCGAGGAATCCGCCCAGCAGACCAAATTACGGGCCAAGCGGCTGGGGGTGGATGATGACCGCCTGCTGATTTACGCCCAGACCAATCTGGAAAAAATCGGGCGGCAAATCCAGAAGTTGCGTCCGCATCTGTGCGTCATTGATTCGGTCCAGATGATTTATGAACCCACCAATAATTCGCCGCCGGGCAGTGTTTCCCAACTGCGGGATTGTGCCACGGAATTGGTCTATTTGGCCAAGGCCGGTGGAACGGCGGTATGCCTGGTGGGCCATGTGACCAAACAGGGGCTCCTGGCCGGGCCGAAACTTCTGGAACATATTGTCGATACGGTGTTGTATTTTGAAGGCGATACGCATCACGATCACCGCATTGTGCGTTGTGTTAAAAATCGCCACGGAAACACCTTGGAAGTGGGCCTTTTTCGCATGGGTGCCGCCGGTTTGGAAAGTGTACAGGACGCGTCCGCTCTGTTAATTGAACCGCACGCCGGATCGCCCCCCGGCAGCGTCATCTGTGCGGTCACGCAGGGATCACGCGTGCTGGCTCTGGAAATTCAGGCTCTGACCGCCGACAGCATGTTAGGAGCCGCCCGCCGCAAAGTCAGCGGGTGCGATGCCAATCGTGTGGCGATGATTATTGCGGTTCTGGAGAAACGCTCCGGGTTGCGTCTGGTGGATCAGGATGTGTTTGTCAATGTGGTGGGGGGCATGCGGGTCAATGACCCCGCCGCCGACGCCGCCATCGCTCTGGCCATCGCCGGCGCGCGCATGAAGCGCGGCCTTTCCAGCCGCACGCTGGTGATGGGTGAACTGGGCCTGTTGGGAGAATTTCGGCAAATTGGCGCTCTGGGCCAGCGTATCAGCGAAGCCGCCCGCTTGGGATACAGCCGCCTGCTGGTCCCGATTCACCGCAGCGAGACCGACAAAGCCGCCGCGGCGGCCGCTACCCCGCAGATGCAAATCACCACCTGCCGCACCCTCGACGACGCCCTGGCCGTCTTGGAATAAACCTCTGTCATTGCCCGCGCGGGTTTACGAAAACGTTGTCGTGGCCTGGTACGATGATGTCCGCCAGTTCATATACTTCCGCTAACGATTCTTTGGCTTGATGAATGTCAAAACTTTCCTGAAAGACTTGTCCGGCTTCAAAATGTCCCTGGGTCGGAACGGCATCGCCGGTGATCATCACGGTGCGGGCCACAAATTTCAGCAGTATGCCGGCTTGGCCGGGGGTATAGCCGGGCAGTGGGAATAAATCTACGCCGTCGGCCAGTTGATCCGGTACCGGCCGGATGGCCGCTAACACCTTCCGTTCAGCGGCGAGTTTTTCCCGGCCATCGGCTTGCGGTCCCAGGTGCGTGGCTGCGGTGGCCAGAGCCTGGCGGGCAAGCTCAATTTCCGTCTCGGCTGCCCAATGGATCGCCTTGGGAAATAAATCCAGTCCGCGTCGATGAACTGGTTTCAAATTGGTTAAAAATACGTGAGTAATCGCATCGGGCTTTAATCCGGTACGTTCAAATAACCGCGCTTCGAGAATTTGTGCCGGCAGGGAAGGATCCACCAGAATAACCGCTGCGCCGCTGCGAACCAGCGTGGTAGTGCTGTGGCTGGTGCGCACTGGCGAACGCTCCTGCCAGAGGGGGTTTTTCGATAGTGTGCCGATACTGATAACGGTAAATTCCATAAACTCCTTATCGGGCGATCACACGCCCGGACAACTTCTCACCGCGGGGGGGGCAAAGCCACCGGTTGGAATAGCGGCGATTACTCCAGTTGACCCCGCCGAATGAAGCATTATGATAACCATGATGATAACCGATGAGAAACTACAAGGACCGCATGCCGCAAATTGAACCGTCTAACGCTTTTTCCGCTTTGGGTCTTGAGCCGGCCATTGTCATGGCGCTGGATGATCTGCATTTCGTTGAGCCATCCGAAATTCAGCGATTGATGATTCCGGTCGCGCTGACGGGTGCGGATATTATTGGCCAGGCCCGAACTGGGACCGGAAAAACCGCCGCCTTTGGGCTGCCGATTCTGCAACGTCTGGACTTGTCGCAAAGTCTACAGGCTTTAATTGTCACCCCTACGCGGGAACTGGCTATTCAGGTCGAAGCGGAAATGGTGCGCTTCGCCCGCCATAAAGCAGCCCGGATGATCGTGGTCTACGGCGGGCAGAAAATTCAACATCAGACCAAACTTCTGGAACGCCATCCGCATGTTGTGGTAGGCACGCCGGGGCGCATTTTGGATTTAAATCAGCGCGGCTCATTACCCTTGGCGAATATGAAGTTCGTGGTGTTTGATGAAGTGGATCGGATGTTTGACATCGGGTTCCGTGATGATGTCCGGAAAATCCTGGCCTTGTGCAAAGCGCCGCGCCAGACCATCTTTGTTTCCGCGACCATCAATGATGATATTGAACGCATGGTCCACCAGCACATGACCAATCCGCAACGGATTTTCACGGCCAAAGCGGATGAAACGTTGACCAATCCGGAAGCGGTTCAGTATGTGGTTGGCGTTCAGCCCTGGGATAAATTACGGGCCTTGCGCTGTTTAATTCAACATGAGCAGCCGGGGCTGGCCATTGTTTTCTGCCGCACCAAACGCAGTGTGGATAAAGTGGCCCACGGCTTATGTGAAAGAGGCGTGAATGCCTCGGCCATTCACGGCGATCTGCTGCAAAATCAGCGGGAACGTGTGATGCGCGGTTTTCGTACCGGCAAAATCAATGTGCTGGTCGCCACGGATCTGGCCAGTCGCGGCATTGACGTTCATGAGATAACCCATGTCATCAATTATGATGTTCCGGAAGATCCCGAAGCGTATGTGCACCGCGTCGGCCGCACCGCCCGGATGGGTGCCACCGGCAAGGCGTTTACCTTTGTCTCGCTCGGGCAGGCCCAATTGCAGACGGAAATTGAAAAGATGATCAATCATCTTTTGGAAGAATATCGGATTCCCGGTTTTACTCCTTCGACGGAGCCAAGCAAACGTCCCGGTGCGGTGCCGCACCCCGCACAGGATGGCCGCTCCGCCCCGGACGGTGCTCCAGGTGCACCCGCGGAATCCCAATCTGCGGCCCCCGCAGCCGATGGCTATGCACCCACATCCTTTAGCGCTACCGAACCCACGATCGTAACCCGCCGCCCAATTTCCGGCCGCTTCCCCACCCGTCGCCGCCGGTAACGGCGTAACTGTATGCCGCGGAGCGAAAAACAGTTACGTTCCGCAATATGCCGTTCAGAGGTACGCGCGAGACCAGGCAAAAAAGTAAGGCACCCCTTTTTTAGGATCGCAAATGCCTTGTTTGTGATCGGCCGCTGGAATATATTGAAGGTTACCTGGGAGGAATGTCACGGAAAGTGTGGAAAATCTATGCCGACAAAGCGGAAGCCATCAGTGTCTGCCGGAAATGCCACACCGCCACGTTCTGGCTGGATTTATCAAAGCTCAGGCGAATCCGAGGGCAAAGCCCAAGGAGGTGACGAATCGGCGAGCGTTTAGAGCGCCCTTATTCTGGTGACATGTTAATGTTGTTGACAAATTTGTTAATGTTCCGTAAGGTTGATATATGGACGTGAGGTTCACGGATGATGCTATAATGGATCTGGATAGATTGCCGCGAAGCATCAAGCCGCGCATAAGACTATTGATTGTACGGCTTTACAACTGGCCCGCGGTCAGCGGAGCTAAGCCGTTGACGGGACCTCTGGCTGGACGTTACCGGATGCGCACCGGCGACTATCGCCTGCAGTTGTTCTTGCGTGACGGAATACTGTGGATCGAGAAAATTGGCCACCGTGACGGCTTTTACGAGGATTGAAACAATGAAGGTGCATGCACAAACCATCGAAGTCGGCGGACAAAGAGTCGCTGTGTTGCCGGAACCTGAGTATCTTAAACTTCTGAAACTTTCCGGTCTGGGGACGTCGGACTCAGATATGCCTGGCCTGCCGAAAAAACTCCCTGGTGGGGGGTATCCAGCCTTGGAATATCTGCGGGCGAATCTGGCGCGGGATATTGTGCAGGCCCGGCGCGACCTGGGATTGTCCCAGGCTGAATTGGCACGGCGGGCGGGTATGTTACCGGCAGCGTTGAACCGCATTGAGCGGGGCCGGGTTGACCCCGGGGTTTCCACGGTTGAAAGAATTGACCGAGCCCTCAAAGCCGCGGAGCGGCGCGCCTCACAGGCAAGGTCGGCCGCGCGGTTAAAACGGTAAGGTGCCTACGAGAGTTACTGGAGGCAGGTCCTGAAATTCCCCACGCGGGGAAAAGTGTACTTTGTTATCACCGATTTTTGGGTTATGCGGGCGAGAGGAGTCGAACCTCCACGTCTTTTGAACACTAGAACCTGAATCTAGCGCGTCTGCCAATTCCGCCACGCCCGCGGATAGAAGAATATATTAACGCCGGGGGCATAAAAATTCCACTGCTCGTGTCTTTGCCCGCACCTTTGGATGCTGGGGCGCTGCCGTCAGGAAGCTAACTCATCACAAACTCCGGTAGAAGCTTCATTGGCACCGGCTTCCAGCGCGTTGGCTTCCTCGAGTTCGATCGGTACGCGGTCAAGGTCTGCTTTCGGCATCGGGTCTTCGCGGCCTTTGGCCTTGTCAACAGTTGCGGTCCCGGTATCGGTATAGACTTTGGCGTTACCGGCGGTACTGGTATCGGTATCGCTATTTGCACCATCGTCCTCCGCGAATACCGATACCGGTACCGCGATACCACTGGGCTTGCCGCTGCCCTGCAACGCATCGCCTTGACCGGCGACCAACTCAACAAGTTCCACGCATTTTGCGGGCGCTCCGGGGCCGGAAGATGATGATTCGCGACGGCGCAGCAAGCCGCGATCAATGGCCTGTTCAATAATCGGCTCCAGCGCTCCGGCCTCACGGAATTTACGCCGCTTGCCGCGAATGGTTGTTAATGTGGTCCGTCCGCCCAGGCTGCGAATTAGTTCCACCACTTCCCGCACCGGATCAACGCTTTCCGCTTTGTGTCCCGGCCCGCAGGCCCCGAATAAAAAACCCGCACTGCGATCACAAAAATCCCATAATGCCAAACCGGCTTGAAGATGGTGCGTTTCAACCGTGCTGCATTGATCCATCAATGCATAAACACACGCCAGTCGCCGCACCTGCGCCTCGGCCCGGCTGGTAAGTTTGCCGTGCAGGCCCGCGTGGCCGCCGGAGAGAATCGGGTACTTTTGTTCCCATAAATTCCACGCCTCGTCGCTTAGGCCCATGTCATCAATGCCCGCGGCAAACTGCAGGGCGTTAATAAGTCGTTGCCGCAAAGGCTCAATATCCCGCTCCTGTAAATTTCCTCCGCGGGGTAAAAGCTTGCTTCGGCGCGCGCACGCCCATAAAAAGCGATTGCCAAAACCATTGGCGGCATCGGTTTTTGTCAGCTCCGCCGCCAACTCCTCGCGGGTAATGTGCCCGATAATACTGATATGCGCACCTGTGGATTTTGTTGGCGTGCGCGTAAGCACGTGCAGATCGCCATTATCCCACGCCAGTCGAATCATCGCTGATACGGTGTTACCATCCCGTGCGGCCACTTTTAACAGGCGGGAAAATTCCGGTTCTAACGCCATGAGTCGTTTATCCGATTCGCCCTGATCCACAAGTTCCTCATTTTTAAATACCGGATCGCGCACGGCAAAAATCATTCCTTCCCCGCTGGATAATCCGCTTTTAACGCGCGTGGCCGCCCATGTCGGGTCGCATGGATTTAACAAACGCAGGGTCTGTGACCCGGCGGTTCCTTTGCGGGCTTTGGAACTATCTCCGCAGCAGACGGCAAAAAGATTCAGACCGTGCCGCGCCCCATCGACCGTGAAGTGCGGCCGCCGACCCACCATATTTCCAAACAGCACCAGAACGTGCACCAGAATTGCCGCCGGATCGGATTCCGTATGCGGCGCAATCGTGCGAACAATATCACCGGCCAGGCCGTGATAGGCGGCTGGTTCCGGCGGGTCCGGCCAATCGTCGGTGCCATCATCCGCGAAACGGGCGGTAATGAGTTGAATGGTTCGGAGGTATTCAGAAGCTGAAATATTCCCCGCCAACAGATTTCGCCCCGCTTGCCATTCCAGACGCTGTTGATACTTGCCGCGGACAATCTCCGCATACGCTCGCCAATTCGCCGCCGAGGGAACGCAATTCACCAGCGATTGCAGATAATCAAAACCCCCGATCCGCTCATAATTGCCGCCGGATTTTAACTCATGCGTCAGGGTAACGCCGTCCAGGGGTTTATCGGTCTGATAAACGCCAATCATGGCCGCGTAAATAAGGCTATCCGTTTCGCCCCAGAACGCATCAGCACCGCCTGACAATATAGCCATGACATCCGGCAAAATCCCGCCGGCCAGCAGAATGCTTCCCAGCAAAGCCTGCTGTGCTGCGCCATCATACGGTACCCATGCCGGATTGCTTTCCACTGGATCAGCACCGCGTTCCCCAGCCCTTGCCGAAGATATTGAAGCCGGGACCACAGTCGAATAATTGCCAGCCATCATGTACTCCATAATTCAGCCAACGACAACGCCGTCGCGCAGCCGACGCAGCCGCAAATGGCACGTGTGGCCTTCACGCACACGGCATCGCTGCGGCATGCGCCCCTGATAACAGTGGCAGCCACGAATGGCACTTCCTTAAGGATCTCTATCATGCGGCAATGGCCTTTCGTATCAGTTGGTGCCGAGCTTGTTGGCG
>DAHVEJ010000147.1 GCA_027313145.1 Phycisphaerales bacterium
AGGCCGCGTGGCCGGCAGCCAGACGTACCGCCGAGAGTCGCGAGCCTTGATCGATCACACGGGCGATGATCTGCCAGTAAATCTAAAAACAAGAGAAATATAAAATAAAAAAGATAAGATTAATGGCTACACATAAAAGCGAAAAATATAACTTAGCTAATTGTAAAACAACTAGTTACGTCAAAAGTGGCTTGGAACATCCGTTCAAATACTGCGCGCCTCGAATCCTTCTGCCATGCTGATGGAAGTCTTGGAACGGTTCCAAGCTTTTTCGGCAACGGTTTAATAACGAGGTGCCCGATGGCACAATTGCATTTGTATTCCTCCAACGTTCAACCTCCGGATGGTTCGCCTGAAGGTTCCGCGGATTTATCCCGGTCCATTTCGCCGCCTGATCTTGGCCAATTGGATGATTCCGATTTGCTCGATGCGTATTCTCGTGCTGTGGCGGGTGCGGTTGAGGCGGTGGCTCCCAGCGTTGTAAATATTGAAATATTTCATGGTGGCGATTCCGCTTCCGGCACTTCGGAACGTCGGGCCGGCAGTGAGTCGGGGTTTATTTTTACTCCCGATGGGTTTGTCCTCACCAACAGTCACGTCGTCCACCATGCGGCGCGAATGGCCGTGACCACCGCCGATGGCCGGCGCTTAAGAGCCTATCTGATCGGTGACGATCCGCATACGGATCTGGCGGTCGTGCGGATAGATGGGTACAACCTCCCGGCGGTGCGGTTCGGCAATTCGGCGCAACTCAGGGTCGGGCAGGTCGCGATCGCCATTGGCAGCCCGCTGGGGTTTCAGGCTTCGGTTACCGCGGGCGTGGTTAGCGCGCTGGCACGGAGTTTCCGCAGCGGATCAGGACGATTAATTGACGGGGTGATCCAAACGGATGCTGCCTTGAATCCCGGTAACTCCGGCGGTCCGCTGGTGGCGTCCAACGGTAAGGTAATCGGCGTAAATACCGCCGTGATTCTGCCCGCGCAGGGAATTTGTTTTGCCATTTCCTCCAATACCGCGGAATTCGTCGCCTCCCGACTGATTCGCGACGGCAAGGTTCGCCGCAGCTATATTGGCGTATCCGGACAGGATGTGCCAATTCCCCGGCGAATTGTTCAATTTTATAAATTGGACGCGCCCAGCGGCGTGGGCGTGGCCGCCATCGAGACCGGCAGCCCCGCTGATCAGGCTGGATTGCAACCCGGTGATATTATTCTGGCGATGGATCGCCACCGTGTTGCGGGTATTGATGATCTCCACCGATGGCTGACGGAGGAACGTATCGGTAAACACACGGGTATCCGGGTACTGCGGCAGCATGACCTTACCGATTTGCTCATCACGCCCGCAGCCGCGCCGCAGTAAATGATCCGCACGCATGGCAGCATCTCGGCCCGGGAGCTTCGCCGCCAACTGCGTCACTGCGTCATGTAAATAGGTGCCGCGCTTTACTCGGCGTGCCGCCGGATGTAAATTCTTGGGCATGAATACAGTTGCCGACCCAACATTCGCCTCACAAGAACCGCTGAACCATCCGGCGGAACCTACTTCTTCGGAGGCAACCGCCATGCCGTCCTCGGAAGATAATCCGCCGGCTTCTATGGAACACGTATCGGCCGAAGGCGAAAGAGCCTCCGCAGTGCCTGAGGCAAATGATGGTGTATCGCTTGAGGAACCGCCCTCTTCAGAGTCTATGCCGTTGCGACAAGTGCTTGAGGCGCTGCTGTTTGCCAGTGATGTGCCGCTATCGGCCGCCAAAATTGCCCAGACATTGGGTTTAGATTCCGCGCGGACGATCAAAGCGGCGGTGGAAGAATTAAATGAGCTTTACAATCAACGTGAGGCGGCATTCAGAATTGAAGAGCGGGCGGGCGGCTATCAAATATTGACGTTGCCGCAGTATGCTCAATACATTCAGCGCTTAATGCGCAAGCGCGACGAAGGCCGACTGACTCCGGCCGCTCTGGAAACACTGGCCATTATTGCCTACAAGCAGCCGATCTTACGCGTGGATGTCGAAGCCATCCGCGGCGTGGCCTGTGGCGAAGTAATTCGCACGCTGATGGAATACAATCTGGTCAAAATTGTGGGCCGGGCGGAAGATGTCGGAAGGCCCATGCTGTATGGCACATCCAAACATTTCCTGGAAGTATTTGGATTAGCCAGCCTGAAAGATTTGCCCAAATCCGATCAGCTCAAAGAACCCGCCTGAAAACCCGTTTATGGCGTGGTACCGGAACCTTCGCGTTCCAGGATGCGCTTGGATAAATATAGAAATTTTCCGCCGGTTTCGGCGGCGATCTTCCGCAGGTTTTCCTGATGCCGTTTATTATCTCCCATAAATGTAAATGTGTATACGCGAATGGGATATTGGCTGTTTAATTCGCCGATATCCGTAATTAATCGCGGATCGACATATCCATCAGTAAGAAAAAATATGACCTGCGGATGCATCGCCCACGCGGCTTTAAAGGGGCGGAGAAACGGCAGCAATTCCCCCATGTCTTTATTTTCCGCAATGATGTTATGAACCTGCGGCAGCACCAGGGCGCGGTTGGCCGGCGAAGCCCGCAGGAGTTTGTCGGGGCCTAAAATTTTATAATGGGCGGAAATTTTAATCACCGCAAATTTCTGGAATGGCAGTAAATGCCGGATCGATCTCTGAACTTCTCGCCGGAGCAGGTAGAGGTGCCCGACCATCCGGCCGCCGTGATCCACCAGGAAAACAACGCGCTTGGCCCGCGTTTGTACGCCGAAGAAAGATACGGCCGGCATTCCGCCAATGGTTTTACCCGGTACGCCCATGGCACCCATGGATCCGTTGTTGGAAGCCAACTCGCCGCCTTGTCCAAGACTTATGGCAAAGAGATGTTCATGGCTGGCGGTGCCATTGAGCATGGCGTTCAGCGCTGTCGGTGATACGGAATTGCTGGCATTGCGGGTGGAAAGAAATCGCTTAAGTGCCGATGCCCGCGTAGGTGCCGCCGTTACCTTATCCGGATGCGAAAGCTGGTTGCCGGACAAAAAGGATTGCGGAACAATTAACGGCAGCGGAGGGGGCGGCGGAACTTTGATCAGCAGGCGGATCGCCAGGACAAACGTAAACAATAGCAGCACATGCACGAGCACCGAGAGAACCACGCTAAGCCAGGTTCCGCTGGCAATACCTGAAGTTATCGTGCCGGGTGTTTTTGAAATCCGGGGTGCCGGCTTCTTGGGAAGCTTGAACCTCGTGCGTGAACGAAACGAAAACGCGGGGCGGCGGGAAAAGGTGCGTCCGAATTTTGGTGCACGCGCCATACGTTGTTTTCCCTTTGCTATTGCTGCGCCGGTAAAATACCAATAAATTTCAGCTCCGAGGCGGAAATCTTCTGATTTCTCCAGTTAGCCCGGAACAATTCCCAACACGCCAGCCGAAGCGCCGTTCAACTTCCAGCATAGCCGTCCCACCAAAAGGTCGCACAACAGGCTGTTTTCACCGGCTTTTTACTTAGTCTGCCATGGCCCTTGCCCCGACATCACCGGCCGATACGGTCGCGGGTTACCGATGTTTATCGACCATAATCGGTAAGTCGCTTGACTTACGCCCTATAAATTCATACAACGGATGTGGCGGTTAGTAAAGCGCGGGCCGGGAAATATTGATTTTCGGCCGTTGAATGCTGCAAACTGCCATCTTAGTCAGGGGGGAATTGAGACTTGCGAGGGCTTAGGATAGCCCGCATGAGGGCATAGGTAATGAAATGCTTACGCCCATGACGGTCATGGACGACGAATTGGTTTTTTGGCTTGTTTGATTCAGGCCGCTATTACAGGAGTTCATATTATGGTTATTCGCAAAACAAAGACATCGGCAGTTGCTCCCGCTAAAGCACCCGTTGCGACCCCGGCTGCCGCCCCAACCCCGGTCGCCCGATCCGAATCCAAGGGTAGTGGTACGTTGTCCGGCAAGGGAATCGCCTCCCCTATTAAAGTCCCCGTAACCCATGAACAGATTGCGGAACGCGCTTATCAGATTTACCTGAAGCGCGGATTTGGCCCCGGCGATGCCACCTCGGACTGGGTTGAAGCCGAGCGACAACTGAAAGCCGGCCGATAACTCACAAGGCTACGGTTTCAGGATTTTCTGACACTTTGTGCCGCATGATGCGTGTAACTCCAACAGGAATGCTGGAAGCTTTCCTTGAGGAGTTACTTCATGAAAAAATCGGCCATAAAAGTTGTCCTTGCAGGTTTGCTGGGCGCTTCGGCATTAGCGGGGTGCGCCACACGCGCGGTTATTATCGCCCGACCGGGCCCCCCAATCGCCGGTGTTGTTATTGAGCCCGCCAGACCGCGCGCTGTGTGGGTGCCAGGCCATTGGGTCTGGCAACCTTACTGGGGGCGGTATGTCTGGGTGCGCGGCCATTGGCGGTAAAATGCCTTCGCGGCGCGTGCCAAGTCGCTTCCGGCGCGATAAAATGATTCCCTTGGAATTGTTGGATTTGCTACGAAAGCGAGTTTGTGAATGTCTGCGGCTACCGGTCATAACCCCTTTTCTGCACAAAGCGTCATTGATACACCCTCGGGCAAAAAGACGATTTATCGTCTGGATGCCTTGAATAAAATCGCGTCCGTAGATCATCTTCCCTACAGCATTAAAGTGCTGCTGGAAGCCTGCCTGCGGAATTGTGACGGCCACCTGGTCACCGCAAAAGATGTGGAAGCGGTGCTGCGTTATGACGCAAAAAACACCGGATCGGCTGAAATTCCATTTATGCCGGGGCGCGTGGTGCTGCAGGATTTTACCGGAGTTCCGGCGGTGGTAGATCTGGCCGCCATGCGCGCGGCGATGAAGCGTCTTGGGGGTGATCCTAAAAAAGTTAATCCCCTTGTGCCCTGCGATCTGGTCATCGACCATAGCTTGCAGGTAGAAGCTTTTGGCAATGGCATGGCCTTGCAACTTAACAGCGAGCATGAATTTCAACGCAATCAGGAGCGTTACCAATTTCTCAAGTGGGGGCAACAGGCGTTTAACAATTTTCGCGTGGTGCCGCCGGCGACGGGCATTGTGCATCAGGTAAATCTGGAATATCTCGCCAAGGTTGTCTGGGAGAAAAATGGTGTGCTCTACCCGGATTCTCTGGTGGGAACCGATTCTCATACGACCATGATTAATGGCCTGGGCGTAGTGGGATGGGGTGTTGGAGGCATTGAGGCGGAAGCGGTGATGCTGGGACAGCCCATTTACATGCTTTTGCCGGAAGTTGTGGGCTTCAAGCTCATCGGGAAGCTGCGCGAAGGGTGCACCGCCACGGATATGGTTCTTACCGTCACGCAAATGTTGCGCGAACATGGCGTGGTGGAAAAATTTGTTGAATTTTACGGTCCGGGTTTAGCGGACATGCCCGTGGCCAACCGGGCAACGATTGCCAACATGGCTCCGGAATATGGAGCTACCATCGGCTATTTCCCAATTGATGAGCAGATCTTAACCTATATGCGCTTATCCAGCCGCGATGAGAATTTAATTAAAACCGTTGAGCAGTATGCCAAAATCCAAGGCCTGTGGCGGGACGAGAGCCACCACATTGTGTATTCCAGCACGCTGGAACTGGACCTTGGCAGCGTAGAGCCATCCTTGGCGGGACCCCGACGCCCGCAGGATCGCATCGCCCTGACCGCCATGCAATCACAATGGCGGCAGGATTTGTCAGTTACTTACGGCAAAAATGGTGCCGCCCGCGGCTCAAATATGGAAAGATGGCAGGATGAAGGCGGAAATTTGGCACTCGTCCAGGCACCGGCAAAAGTGGATCGTGGTTTGGATGGTGTCCCGGTTGAATATGACGGAAAAGAGTTCAAACTCAAACATGGTGCTGTGGTCATTGCGGCAATTACCAGTTGCACCAATACCAGCAACCCAAGTGTGATGGTGGCGGCGGGGCTGGTGGCACAAAAAGCCGCTGCCCGGGGGTTAACGCGCAAGCCATGGGTAAAAACATCTCTGGCCCCCGGCTCCAAGGTGGTCATGGAATATCTGAATGCCGCGGGGCTTGTGAAATCCTTGGATGCTTGCGGATTTTATCTCGTGGGCTTCGGCTGCACGACGTGTATTGGCAATTCCGGTCCGCTGCCCGAACCGATCAGCAAGGCGATTAATGCAAATGATCTGGTTGCCGCGGCGGTGCTATCGGGCAACCGAAATTTTGAAGGGCGCATCAGCCCCGACGTAAAGGCCAATTATCTGGCCTCTCCACCTCTGGTGGTAGCCTACGCTTTGGCCGGGACGGTGGATATTGATTTGAACAATGACCCCATCGGCGTGGATAAATCCGGTAAGCCCGTGTATCTGCGTGAAATCTGGCCCAGCCAGAAAGAAATCGATGATACTGTTGCCAAATCGGTATTAAGTTCCCAATTTAAGCGAGAATATGCCAATGTCTTTGCTGGTTCCGAAGAGTGGAAAGCCATTGAAACCAGCACGGGGGATCAGTTCGAGTGGAATCAAAAGAGCACGTACATTCAGGAACCTCCATTTTTTGTCGGCATTGAGCCGGCCGTTAAACCGATCAAGTCCATTCAAGCGGCGCGATGTCTGGCGTTTCTCGGCGATTCCATCACCACCGACCACATCAGCCCGGCGGGATCCATTAAGAAAGACAGCCCGGCCGGAAAATTCCTCATGGAAAATGGCGTCGAAGTTAAAATGTTTAATAGTTATGGTGCGCGCCGCGGTAATGACCGCGTGATGACCCGCGGCACATTCGCCAATATACGCGTTAAAAATAAACTCGCACCGGGAACCGAAGGCGGCGTTACCACTGATCTGCTGGATGGGAAAATCAAACCGATTTTTGATGCCAGCACGCATTACAAGCAGGCCGGCGTACCTCTGATTGTCCTGGCCGGTAAAGATTATGGCATGGGTTCCAGCCGTGACTGGGCGGCCAAGGGAACATTTCTTTTGGGCGTGCGCGCTGTGATTGCGGAATCCTTTGAACGTATTCACCGCAGTAATTTAGTCGGCATGGGTGTATTGCCTCTGACATTTAAAAAAGGCGAAACCGCCGCGAGTTGCGGCCTGACCGGCAAAGAGACATTTGAAATCCATTTGACCGATGCCCTGACCCCGCGCCAGGACGTAAAAGTCGTTGCCGTAAAAGAGGATGGCGGAAAAATTGAATTCACCGTCACCTGCCGCATTGATACGCCCGTGGAAGTCGAATACTTCCGCAACGGCGGAATCCTGCACACGGTGCTGCGACGCATGGCGAAGTAAAGTCGCTGGGTCCGCAACTTACAGTGGCCATAGGTAACGGTAGCCAAATCACGGCCTGATTTACGTTATGCTCCGCCCGCCGCCGCCTATGCCGGAACCACAGTGACCGCGCTAAGCAAAAAAGCAGGAGGTCGCAAAAATTTTCAGTAACGGCAAAGAGGAAAATCCCGCCGCCCAAGCTTTTGATGCGCGTATTTATGAAGCAATCAGGCAAAAATGTCGGATCATGGAGTTTAATTTCCGGTGCCGGGGCTTCGGCCGTCTGGTGAACGGTTGCGCAGCAATGGGCCTCGGCGAGCGGCTTCATGCAAAAACAACAGCACAATGCCAGGTCCGAAGGTCCACAGCAGCACCGTACCACCGAGCACCAATCCGGTATATGACCCGGTTTCGCAAAGGCATTCTCCCTTGCTTTTTGACCGCAGAACCATCACATGCACGGGGGCGCTTACCAGCAGTTCCAAAATGCTGCCGGCAAACAGGACACGCAAGGTGCGTTCCAATTGTGTCCCGCGATTGCCCGGGTGCCAGTAGAGAAAAAATATCCCCGCCCAAAGTGCCCACAATGCGGCGAGAACCAGCAGAACCGGCCAACTGCGAAACGTCATGTCGTTTTGCATTCCATGGTTGTACCCTATTATCAATTTATCCCAAACGCCGATCAGCTCGGCCAGAGTGGCCAGAAATCCCACGCTCAAAAGCGCCGCCATGAGCGCGGCAACCATCACTGATAGCCGTAATGGTAGGCCGTTGTCATGTATGCGGATTCTCCAGCCACGGCTCGGGCACAGAAAAAGCCACTGGCTTAAAAGAAAAAATCCGGCAACGATCGTGGCGGAGAAAAAATACGTCGACTGATGCTTCGTGAAAAGTCCCATGACGCCTTCCAGCCCCCATCTCCCGAGGGTAAAGCCGCCCGGTTTGGCCAAGTCGGTGAGCCGGTTCCACGGAAGCGGAGCAAACACCCAGTACAGGGCCGCCAGCCAGCAGCATATCACCCCTGCCAACAGCCACCACCGGATGCGTCCCGCCGTGATCTGGTAACGTGACATCGCTAACCCTTTTTTCAGGCAACGTTATGATGAAGGTCGTATGATAGTCCGCAGAGGGGTAAAGTCAAAAAATAATCAACATCCCATAGGGCGTTTCCCATGGTTGTCAAAGTCGGCAATCTCGCTTTGGCATTCTGCCGGTTTTCACCGCACGGCCATCGATTCTGCGGCCGTCATGCCTATCGACCAAGGTCATTTTGGTAAGAGATCAGCGCTGTGCGTCGCGACGCCCCACGCGAGGAAATCCGATAAGCAATAGATCTAGTCATATAAATAAGATGGGCCTGAATGGATTCGAACCATTGACCTCGTCATTATCAGTGACGCGCTCTAACCAACTGAGCTACAAGCCCGAACAACTCAGGCAAAGTTTTCGAGGCGGGCAGTAAATCACTGCTCCGCTTCGCCTGAAGTCCAGACCCGTAATCATGCATCGATTTGCCGCCAAAGTCAAGGGTAAGCCGAGCGGATTTTTAGCCTGTGCGGTGTCGCTGCGGCCTGTAGTACCTTGCGATCACGCCGGCTGCCACACTGCGGAATCCGCGGGTTGTCCTGAACCGTGCAGTATCTGTGCGAGAATTTCAACACTGTCGGTAATGCTTGTGCCGGAGCGGTTAAAATAGCGGTTTCCGTCCGCCAGAAATACTTTGCCGGCACGCACCGCTTTTAACGATTTCCACCCGGGGATAAGCTCCAATACGGCCGCTTCCCGGCGTGCTCTTTGGATATCAAAACCGCACGGAGCGATAATAATGATATCCGGATCAGCCTGTAACAGCCGTTGGGCCTCAATGGCCGCCGAGTGCTGGCCACTGTTGCCCAATAGGCACACGCCGCCGGCAAGTTCCACCATTTCCGGCCCCCAGTTGCCCATGGCAAACAGCGGATCAACCCATTCCAGCACTACCACGCTGGGGCGGGTCCGCCCCGCGACCCTTTGGGCAATGTTCTCCCGGCGCTGCGAGTCGCTTTCGATGTAACGCAGGGCTTCAGTGGTTTTGCCGATCGCTTCACCAATGCGCAGTATGTCGCGCTGAATTCCGGCCAGCGTTCCGGCCTTTAAGGAAACAATCTCGCCGTGCAGTCGCTGACAATGCTGCGTCAAGTCATGATCCGCGGCGGCGCACATCACGCAGTGTGATTGCGTGATAATCACATCCGGGTCCAATAATTCCAACAGTTCAATATTCACGTGATACAAAGGTTCGCCCGATGCCAGGTGCCGACGAACCGCGGTGTCAATATCCCGGCTGGACATGGTGATATCAAATGTCGGGCGGGTGATCACCGGCAGGGCGGTTACGGTCGGCGGGTAGTCGCATTCATGCGAGCGTCCCACAAGGTTCTCACGCGCATTTAGGGCACAGACAATTTCCGTCCCGGCGGATAAAAGCGAAGCAATTTTCATGTGCACCCATTGCTGGATGATGTTGAGTTTGCGGCTGCTTGCAATTCATGGCACTGCCGCCGACTCATCAGTTCCGCAATGCCCTCTGCCGGCTTTTTCCCTTCAAACAACACCGCGTGAAGGCAGCGGGTGATTGGCATGTCCACCTCATATTTTCGGGCCAGTTCGACGACGCTTTGAGTGGTGGCCACGCCCTCGGCAATGCCGGACAATTTTTCCATGGCTTGCAAGCGTGTAAGTCCCTGCCCGATAAATTGCCCGAAACTACGGTTGCGGCTGCCGGGAGAAAAACACGTCGTCGCCAGATCACCCAGTCCCGCCAGACCGCTGAAGGTCAAAGGTTTGGCACCCATGGCCGCGCCCAGGCGGGATATTTCCACCAGCCCGCGCGTCAATAAGGACGCTTTGGCGTTTATGCCCGCATGGATTCCATCCAAAATCCCCGCCGCCACGGCGATAATATTTTTCGTCGCCCCCGCCAGTTCCACGCCGATCACATCATCGTTGGTGTAAATTCGAAGATTGGCAGCGCTTAAAATATCCTGCGCTCGTTGCGCCAAAGTTGCGTCAGTCGTGGCGGCAACAATAGATGCTGGAAGCCCGGAGGCAATTTCCCCCGCTATCGCCGGCCCGGCAATTGCTACGGTCGGCCGCGGCCCCCAGACCTGTTCAATTATCTCCGTGGGCCGCAGCAGCGTGGTGTTTTCAATTCCTTTAGCCAGGCTTATAACTGGAACTCCCGCGGGAACATGCGCCGCCAGTCGCTTAAGTGTCGCACGGATAAATTGCGTTGGCACGGCGCAAAGAATTAACTGACAGTTGATAAACGCGACGGAATCGTCCGCGGTTAATTGAAGTGGTTGTGGGATGGAAAAACCAGGCAGATAGAGCTTGTTTTCGCGCTCGCGGCGAAGTGCCGCAATGTGCTCCGCCCGGCGGCCCCATAGGGTGGCAAAGTGGCCGTTGTTAGCCGCAATGGCACCGAACAGAGTGCCCGTGGCACCATCCCCAATAATCGTTATGCGCTGTAAAGCAAGTTCGGTCATGCGACTCCATTAACATCGTCCCCCATTTTATTACCGCGCCGCCCGCCTCTTGGCAACCCCTGCGTGAAATTCGCAGAGCAAAAGCGAGCCCCCGCGAGCCTGAACGGTCTGCACTTTATGGGCTAGTAGTGTGATTCCAAAATAACATTGCAATGCGAGATTCGCCGGTGTATACTATATCCTTTCCAAGGAAGGAA
>DAHVEJ010000148.1 GCA_027313145.1 Phycisphaerales bacterium
CATGGGGGTTCCGAGCATTCAAACCGACAAGAACGCGGCTGCGGGTTTGTGGCGCAAGCCGTGGAATGATCAGTTGCAAAGCAAATGGCTTGAAGCATTGTCCAATATTGTGCTTTCCAAGCCCTTTGTAGAAGCCATGACTTGGGCTGAAGTTGTTGATTCGGAAACCGGATCCATGCCCGGCGGTGGTCTGCTTACTGCGGATTTATCAGCCAAACCGTCCATGCAGACTTGGCTGGCCATGCGCCGGGCTGTTTTGGCGGTACGCCAAGGGGCACAGAAAACACCGGCCGCTGGGGCTGCCGCAGCCAATAAGGTTGTCCCAGGAACCACTGCATAGCGTGCGTATCAATGCAGATGGATGGAAGGATAACGTGTTGGACGCAAGCGTCGGGCTTATGCGGTACACGGAGGTGTGGATGATGAGAACAAATAATGCTGGTTCCCTGAAACAGGTCGGCGATATGCCAGACACAGCGACTTGGGATGATGCATCGGTGTGCAAGGGGTTTGATTGCGGCGAATTTTCCAATAGTTCTCCAGTTGCCGCCGATGGAAAATCGCCGCCGGCGCTATTTTTTATTGCCATCGCGATAGCCATTGTGCTTATATCAATGGGTTACAGCCTCACACGGCGCGTTGTAAACAATCAATATTCGCCGGCGTTTGCCAGCCGGGTTACACAAACCACGATTGATCCGAACACGGCCAATTGGGCCTCGCTGGTTCGAATTCCGGGCATCGGGCCGGCACGCGCCGAAAAACTCCTGGTATGGCGTAAGACGCATTTATCCAAAGCAAGACCGGTTGTGTTTAAGAATTTAGAAGATCTACGGCACATTCCTTCATTTGGCCCGAAAACCGTTGCCAGCATCGCTAAGTATCTGCGGTTTCCACGGCAACGATCGGTTGGCGGGCACATCGGTCCTGGCCGTACTACCCAAGCTGCAATTCCAACGCCTTAACCAGAGTGTCCCGCGCGCTGTGCAGGGGGCCGGGCAGGCGGCAGCCGGCGGCTCTCGCATGACCGCCACCTCCAAATTTCCGGCACACCTCGTTGACATCCACGGTGTGTTTGCTACGGAGGCTGGCGCGGATTTTGCCTTCCGGGGTTTCGCTTAAAAATACCGAGCACACCACGCTGCCGACCATCATAGGAATATCGATAAGTCCCTCGGTTTCCCAAGTTTCGGCTTGGGCTTGGGCAATGTCCTGATTGGATAATTCCATCGCCGCGATCCGATCCTGGGCGTAAAAGTTTATCCGGCCTACCGCGAGGCTTAGCAGCACCAGTTTGGATTTTCTTTCGCTTTGCATCAGCCAGCCCCACAACTCGGATGGTGAAGCGCCGGCGGCCAATAATTTGGCGGCGATTTCATGGGTGCGCGGCGTTACGCTGTCAAAGCGAAACCATCCGGTATCGCCCACCAACCCCGCCAGTAAAGCGGTTGCCATAGGTTTGCTTAGCGCCACGCCCAGCAACTCGCCAAGATTCGCGACAATCTCCACGCACGCCGCGGCAGAGGTGTCCCGGTAAACCAGATCATGGCTTAAATCACCGGAAATGTGATGATCGAGAATCAGCACTCTAGACGCGCACGACTCCAGAAAAGCGCTCGCCGGCTCCAGTTGCTGCCGGGCGGAGGTATCCACCACCAGGATGCGATCCGCGGAAATGCCGGATGCTTTCTCAGGCGTGTACTCCGTGCATGACTGGGGCAGCATATGGAGGAGAAATTGCAGCGGTTGTGGGATCGGCGGAAGACACATCACAGAAACCTGCTTCCCCATCGCCGCAAGCATCAGCGCGGCACCTACCTGTGAACCAATGGCATCCGGGTCGGGGCGGGCGTGGGTGAAAATTGCCACGCTTTTGGCACGCCGCACGGCATCGGCAATTGCGGTAAGTTCATTTTCGGGCATTATCTTCCTTTCGATAGCTTTCACTGCAGAGTATCTAATTCGCGGCGTCGGCCAAGTTGCTCTGATCCGGCATACTGATGTCTTCGCGTGTTTCGGTTGACGCGCTTACCTGCGCCATGCTATTTGTTGCGGCGTGGCGTACCTGATCAACATCGCGCTGAATCTGTGCCTTAAGCGCTTCAATGCCCGAGAACTTATATTGGTCCCGCAGCCAGTGGGTAAATCGCACTTCCACCTGTTGATCATAAACTGAACCGGAAAAATCAAGCACAAATGCTTCAACGGTTAGCGCTGTGCCATTAAACGTGGGATTATTTCCGACGCTTATTGCCGCCGCATAAGTCTGCTTCGCAAGGACCGCTTGACCGGCATAAACCCCCGGAGCGGGCAGCAACTGTTCGCACTGGATATTCAGGGTCGGGTATCCAATGGTTGTTCCGCGTCCGGCTCCGCGCTCTACGACTCCCCGCAGCGTGTAAGGGCGACCCATTAATCGTGTGGCATCGGCGACGCGACCCTGGCTGATCAGCCAGCGGATCAGACTGCTGCTGACATCCACCAGCGATAAGTCCCGCAATACCGCTTTTTGCGTGGGCACAATGATTGTTTCCCAGCCGAAGTTCCGGCCGTTCTCCTGTAAAGTGGTGACCGTCCCCAGCGCTCCTTTGCCGAATGTAAAGTTGCCGCCCTCCACAACGGCTTTCGCCGCTATGGTTTTCACGAGGATGTTGTGCATGAATTCATCCGCGGTCATATTGAGAAAATCCTGATCCGTCTTCACCACCCACAACACATCCGGTTCAAAGCCTTGGAGTATTTCCATGCGTTGCGTAACAGTCATAAGGGGCCGCCGGGGCAGGTTTGGCCGCAAAATGTGCAGAGGATGCGGATGAAAGGTCATAACCACGAAATGCAGATTCCGCTTGCGCGCCAGGCTTTTTGCCTCGGCAAGCATTCGTTGGTGCCCGATGTGTACGCCATCAAAATTTCCCACACACAAAACCGATTCTTTGGCACCAGGGGGAAACTCGATTGCATGATTCATCAGCCACATGTGTGAAAGTATATGCAACAGTCTTAAAGACGCAATGTTTGTTGCGGCACCTGTGTTGTTGGAGTGCCTTTCGCAGCAAATAGAACCGTTATGAAGGCGACGTCTGAATCGAAATTGCAATCAAGCCCGTGCAGGCTGGTGAGCTGCCCCGGGTGCGGCCATCGGGATCGCGCCGGCGACCGCGTGCAAGAGGCCCCTAATTCCGCTGCGCAGATTCTTCATGCCGCACGATGTCAAAACGAAGTTTACGTTAACCCTCCGCTAAGGCTACTCCGGATTTTTTGGGGGTTTTGGCGGTCGGAAGTTTGAACAGGAAAATCAGTGGCACGCAACAAACGCAAAGGACCGCCAACAAGCGGAAATTATAGATAAATGAAAGAGCGTCTGATTGTTGAACCACATTTTGGTAGATCAATCCCATAGCCTTCTGGCTGGCCAGAGCCGGAGCGCCGCGCTGCGCCAAGAGTTGTCGAAAAGCGGTAATGTTTTCGGTAAATTGCGAATTAAGCGGTGTAACCCGTTGTACGAGAAAATTTTGGCTGGCCTGACTTACTCGACTAAGCAGCGTCGTAGTAATGGAAATTCCGAAAGATCCCCCAATATTGCGCATCAGGTTGTAAATGCTCGTGGCATTGCCAATCTGTTCATTTTTCAGCGTGCCTACGGCACTGGTAGTTAAGGGGATAAAGAGCATTGGCGTGGCGAATCCATTAAGAATGATACACCAGGTGACGCTGAACATCGCGATGTCCATGTCCAACTGGCCCAATTGGAAGCTGGAGTAGGCCAAGAGTAGTAATCCAGCCATCATGAGAAAGCGCCGATCCAGAATATTCATCATATTCCCCACAATAAGGATGGCTGCAATGGAGCCAAGGCCGCGCGGGCTGACCGCCAGACCGCTATCCAACGCGGAGTAATTCAGCAACGTCTGTAAAAATAAGGGCAAAAGCGCTGTCGTAGCATAAAGCACGATACCAATAGCAAAAACAATCGTGGTCCCGGCAAAAAAGTTTCTGTTTTTAAGCACCCGTAAATCGACCAGCGGATTGTCGCTGGTAAGCTCCCAGGCCACAAAAGCGAGGAATCCCAAAAGGGAGATCGCCACGAACCACCGTACCCACACCGCCCCAAGCCAGTCCGCCTGCTGCCCCTTATCCAACACCACTTGCAGCGTTCCAATCCACAATGAAAGTAATGCAAAGCCTACGAAATCCAGCCGTGTTTTGCGGGCATGTTTTATATAAGGTGGGTCCTCCACCAGCGCACTAATGAGCGTCAGCGCCAGGAGTCCAACGGGAATATTTATAAAAAATATCCATCGCCATGTATAGTAATCGGTTATAAATCCGCCAAGCGTAGGTCCTAGAACAGGCGCAAAAATGACTCCAAAACTGTAAAAAGCCATGGCTTTTCCACGTTTTTCATGGGGGAAACTTTCCAATAAGATCGCCTGCGCGCTGGGTTGCAACGCACCACCTCCCATGCCTTGAATGACACGGGCGACAATCAGCATTCCAATATTTGTTGCCAGCCCGCAAGCCATGGAGGCTCCGGTGAATATAATGATACACGTCAGGAGAAACCGTTTACGCCCAAATGTTCGGCTCAACCAACCGGTGCAGGTTAACACAATTGCATTGGAGATTAGATAACTGGTTAATACCCATGTGGCCTGATCGGGCGTGATAGCCATACTGCCTGCAATATGCGGCAATGCCACATTGGCAATGGAAGTATCCAACACTTCCATAAATGTTCCCAGCATGACGGCGATTGCGATAAACCAGGGATTGGCTCGCGGCTTCCATTGTGGAAAGTCATGACCTACCGTTGCGCCTCCACTCATGCCATGGTTCTCCGTGCCACATTCCATGTACGTAAATACCGGGTTGGTAGCCGCATGGCCATCAATGTAAGGAGCCTTTTAGTCTTTGTCGAGGCCACGCGGCACAAGATGTTACGTTCTAAATTCCGCCGCCATCCGTAAGGCGCAATAGCTCTTTGAGATATGCATTGATCGTTGCTTAAAGGGGAAACCCGGGAACCCGCGTGCTACGCTTCACGCCGTGCCGATGATCCATTGATCCATCTCTGCCGCGGCCAGGGCATCTGGCCGCTGGACTGGCGGGTGCTTCATCAGCGCGGCGGAAACCTCCGCCAATGGGCCGCCCGTTTTTCGGTGCAGCGCCAGCGCTGCACAGCGTACCGCATCGACCACAATTCCCGCGCTGTTGGGGGAATCATCAACGGATAATTTGAGGTCCAATTCCATGGGCAGGCCGCCGAATCCGCGCACATTCATCCGGATGTAGCAAACTTTGTTATCTGCCAAAAATGGAATGTAGTCTGATGGACCTATATGAATATGGTCCTGATCCAATGCGGTTTTAAGTTGGCTGTTCACCGCTTCAGTCTTGCTGATTTTTTTACTGCCCAGTCGGCTGCGTTCAAGCATATTGAGGAAATCAGTATTGCCGCCCACATTTAACTGATAGCTGGAATCAATGGTAAATCCTCGGCTTTCCGCCAGAGCCATGAGTTGCCGGTGAACAATGGTGGCACCAAATTGCGATTTAATATCGTCGCCGATTAACGGGATATTGGCTTTGGCAAAGCGCCCCGCCCATGTGCCATCACTGGCGATAAAGGCCGGGATGCAGTTTACCATCGCGATGCGGGTATCCAGGCATGCCTGGGCATACAGTTCCGATGCTTTTTGCGAGCCTACCGGAAGGTAATTTACCAGGACGGTAGCGCGGGTTTCCCGCAAAACGTTTATCACATCCGCCAGCGTCGCGGTATTGGAGTCGGGACTGGCCGCGACCCGGTGCTGTTGATCAAAATTCCTCAAATGATCCGCTACGCCGTCGCCGATTGGCCCGGCAAATACGCGTGCGCCATGATCTTCCGGATCAGAACAAAACACCCGTGCGTTGTTGGGCGGCGCGAAAATGGCTTGGGCCAAGGGCTTTCCGATTTTTCGTTGATCCACATCAAAAGCACAGGCCAATGTAATATCGCCTACGGAAAGCCCGGCAATGTCCGGGTGCATCAGCCCAATGGTTGAGCCGCTACGGCGATACCAAGTCAGTCCTTGAATCAACGAACTGGCACAATTACCCACGCCGACGATCGCCAGGCGTGGTGGTGAAATAGACATTAAAACTCCTTATGCGACGGTCCGCGTTCGAACGGTACAAACCCAGCTTATCGATCCAAGGTGTCCAGGATAATACAGGCATACGTCGTGACCAGAATCGGGCTGAATTCCAGCCAGCGTGGACTCCATTTATTTTTCCAGGAACCATTGCCGTTCTGCAACGCTTTCAATTTTGCCCGCATTTCCGCCCGCCAGTGATGGACGATGCCGTTGTCGTCCGTAATGGTTTTCACATGCAAAGCATGGAGGGCCCGCGTGAACATGAGATAATAATAAAATAATCCCATGCGGCTGCCGCCCGTGCCGGGATTGGAATTCAAGGTCCAGTTGGCGCGAATCCATTTCACGGCGGCTTTAACGCGCGGATCCTTTTTCGTTAATCCCGCGTAAACCATGCTTTTCAGGCCCGCGTAGGTCATGGTTCCATAAGCGGTCAACGTGCTGCGGCTACCCAAATGATCGGTATCGCCAAATTGTGATTCGCCGCCATTTGCCGCCGTATAGATAAATCCGCCACCGCTTAAACCTTTGGCAAATGGCTGAGAATTAGTTTCGCTATTTTCTTGACAGCGCGTCACAAACACCAAGGCTCGCTGAATCGCGGGGCTGCTTGCCGGCATGCCGCTGTGACGCAGCGCGGAAATAAAGAATGACGTATTGGACAGGTCGGGCCGGCCCGTGCCATACCCGACGCCACCATACCATGAATTATCTCTGGTAATGACCTTGCCGGCGGCATCGCGCATGGGGGCAACACGCTGAATGGAAATTAGAAAATGCTGGGCGGCTTTGATTTGCGATTTATATTTATTGCCCGGCATCAGAGCCAAAGTACGCAAAACAATACAGGTGTTGTAATTGGCAAATGCCAGATGAAAAAAGCCGCCGTCCGGTCTGCGGAATTTCTCAATAAAATGTATCGCCTTGGTGATCGCCGGTGTATTGGCCGGATATCCAGCCCGCAGCAATGCCCGCACCACCATGGCTGTAACAGCCGGCCCAACCTGCGGCACCCAACTGCCGTCCGGGGCTTGGTTGGCCAACAGAAAGTTTAAGCCTTTTCCCAGAACCGGGTCTGTCTGGTAGAGCGGCTTGGCGGCAAAAATGGGAGACGCCAATGTAACACAGAGCAAAAAGATGCCGGATATTCCGATGGAAAAATGTTTCCGTTTCATTGCAGAACTCCTTAAAAATCTACACAAATGGATGGTCCGCTGGTTTTTATCGCCTTACCTGGGTAGGGGTTAAAACTACCAGCGTTGCCGTCATCGCCGGATTACCCTGCCAATCGTGGCCGGCGGCCCGCAAAACCCCGGCGCACACACCATAATAATAGTATATCCCCGGGGAACTGTCTTCCGCGGGACTGTAATTCAAGGTTTCGGGAGCGGCGGCAGCGGTGCCAATGACGACGGGCAGAAGCGGATCGTGCCATCCAAAATTGCATTTCGAATCCACCTTAACGCTGCCGCATTAAGCTACGGGGCGCCGGGGACGAGCGATGATTGGGATAATGTCTCGGAATTCGGGAACCTGCTTGGCGTAGAGCTTTTGGGGCGGTAGAATCAGGGTTAGGTCGGTAACCGGAGGACAGGGTTTCGGCCTGACGCGGATGGCGTGAGCAGTGTTGATCGTATTGATCACAACGGAGGTCCAAGGATGGACGCCCTGATTCGAAGCGAAAATTCTGACGCGCACACCAGCAAAAACACGCCGATTCCTGCTACGGAAGACAACGCAGTAATTAATGAATTTCTTACGTATATCCAAATTGAACTTGGCCTGGCGGATAATACGCTGGCTGCCTATCGCTCGGACCTGATGCAGTTTGCGGCGTTCTGCGATCAGCAGTTTTCCCGACCGCTGGTTCGTGTGGACCGCGTGATTATTGGAGAATATCTCAAATATCTCCAAGCGCAACGCAATTTGCGCACCAGCAGCGTGCTGCGGCACACCGCGGCGTTGAAAATGTTCTACCGCTTTGCCGTTGCGCGGGGAAAAACTGCGGAGAATCCTACCGAGCATCTGGAAACACCGCATGGCTGGCGCAAATTGCCGGAGGTGATGAACCGTGCGCAAATTGAGGCACTTTTAAATGCGGTGGATCCTGAACACCCTCTGGCGCTGCGGGATCAGGCCATTATTGAATTGTTTTATGCCTGCGGCCTGCGGGCCAGTGAGCTGGCCGATCTGACGGAATTAAACGTTCACGCGGAACTTGGCGTTATTCGGGTAATCGGCAAGGGGCGGAAGGAACGCATTATTCCGGTGGGCAAACCCGCCCGGGCGGCCATGGAAAAATATATGCGCGAACTGCGTCCTAAACTTCTCGCGGTATCCAACAGCCGCGTGCCCAATGTCTTTGTCTCCCGGTCTGGTAGAGGCATTAATCGCATTGTGTTGTGGCAGCGGCTGGATCGTATTTCCCGTGCGGCGGGCTTGAAGCATATTCATCCGCATAAGCTCCGTCACACCTTTGCCACGCATCTGCTTTCCGGCGGGGCGGACTTGCGCATCGTTCAGGAACTTCTGGGGCATTCGGATATCGGTACGACGCAGATTTATACCCATGTAGACGCGGATCGGTTAAAAACCGTTCACCGGCGGCATCATCCGCGGCCCTAAGAGCCTGTCCGAGTAATGGCCGGGATTGCGCTGGGTCTGAAATGTCCCGTATGCGCGGCGGAGGATCGAGCCGACTCTGAATATGAATCTGCGAGATCCGACAACAAAGCAGACGGGGCAATTCAGGCCCACCCGCAGGGCGGCGTGCTTTTTAGCTCCCCTCTGCGGCGCGGCTCCTCGGAGTACCATCCGTGTCAGGTACGCCATCGTCGCCACTTGATGGGGACAACATCTCTCACATCACTGACCTTGATTACCGTGCTTGCCAACCTCTTACCGAACGCCCTTCAGATTGTCTTTAGCATTATCTTGATTGCCAAGAGTAAGAAAATTACGCAGTTCTTATTCAGGGACGAGGCGGGCCAAAGCCCTTGAGCATTCGCTGTGCGAACAATTGTTGAGTCCTATTGAAATCGTTATCGCTCTTATGAGATTGTGCTGAGTGGGGTTATCCAATGTGGTATCCGGGCAACAGTTCCCCTTTGCCGGAGTTCAAAAACCCCGTAAAATGCAATCGGGGCAATGGTTACGAATGCGGCGGGGATTGCACGGAAGCCCTGTCATGAAATTAGCCCTACGCTTTGCGGTTTTCCAGGCCGTTGATCAGGCCGGAGAGCATTTTTCCAATAATTTCCAGCTCCGAGCGGAACTGTGAATGTTCGACCTCGGTTATCAGATTCCGACGGCGGGCAAGCTCGATTAATGGGACGCACTCCTGGGCCGAGCCGCGAGCAATTGTGAAAAAGTTTTTGCGGTCAGCCTTGGTGAATCGGTCATTTCCTTCCGCCAGATTCGTGGCGATGTAAACGGACGCGCGGTTGAGTTGGTCGGAAAGGAAACCGTAACCGCGTGAAAATTTTTCGGTAATGGCGCAGATTCAGTCGGCGTAGGAAACGGCTTTTTGATAGACGATAAGTTTTTCAAAAGCGAACGCCATTATCGCTCCGGGATTGAGAGTAGAAAGTTGAGAGTAGACCGCAGGAGGAGCGATATGCGCGGGCGACAGCCACGCTTTTGTCCCAGCCGAATTTTGCTCTACTATCTACTCTCTCAAAACTCCTGCTCTATTTTTGCCTTTGGCAAAAATCGGGGCGACAGGACACCAATAGAACTTTTCACCCGGTCGTGCGTTGCTACTTACGGGCTTTTCCATAGGCATATTTTGGTGCGCAGAGATATCACGCGCCACCTACCGCACAGAGCAGCACGATAAGACCCCGCTAAATAAAAATGTGATTACGACCTAATCTTTTCTTTCTGGGGGTGGGGAAAGCAATCGGCCGAGATAGCCCATCACCGTCAAGGCCCAGCCAGCCAGAGCCGGCATTAAATTGGAGTCAACACGCACTTCGATGGCCTCACTACCCTGATAACACCAAAAGTATGCGTATGCCAAGAGTATAATGCCGACCCAAAGGAGCACATTATTCAGTGTCTTCATATACACGCCCTTTCTAAAAAACACGAATACTCCAGATGGAGTGGAGGGTTCCATTCCGGATAAAACAACAGTCAGTATCGCCCTGGCTCTTAAATCAGGCAAGCCAGCAGGGAGAAGAGAGAGAAGGGGGTGCGGGGGATGAGAGTTAATCCCCCGCGTCGTGGCGGATATAATACTAATCTATGAATACCCTGCCGACTCAGGAATGGATTGACCTCCAGCCGAACAAGGCGATGGCCACGTATGCCGCGGCAATTGCGAGAGTGGGCGTCGATCTCCCACAGATGATCGCGCAATTCGGCAAGCGATGGCCGGGGGGAGCGCCGGATCCCAGCGAGTGGATTGGATGCTACCAAGATCATCGCAGAGTCGCCGATGTCGTGCGTAACATGATTCCGGGCGGCCCGGATACGATGTTGGCCGCCGATGCCGCCAGGGCGCTTCATGGGCTGTCGCCGGATGAGTTACGGTCTGTTGCCGAGAGCATTACGCCTGAAGAGTGGGCGGATGGAATTAAGATCGGACAGGAACAAGGCAAGGTATTTCAGGGTGCCATGGCGGCAATGGCGTATAACGATGTGCAGAAGGCGGCGGCGTTGGCTGGATTCGATGGAGACATGCCCCTTGAATTGAGATTCTTGGTGCAAGTGGTGTTGCCGTATTTGATCGAGCATGGCGATTTGCCAACGCGCGATTTCGCCCGGGCGCGCCGCGGTGACCTGGCGGCACTGGAGCG
>DAHVEJ010000149.1 GCA_027313145.1 Phycisphaerales bacterium
TCGCGAAAAACCACAACGCCATGCTATGGATTCTTGGCCCATCGGTCAAGAATGGCGGGCGTGGTCAAATTGTGCGGCAACTGCCCAAACCTGATCGCAAGCCGCGTCCGAGGCGATTTGGCCCGGCTCCGGCTAGGTCGGGGCTGCGCCCCTCCCTGCGCCTACGCCGGGCCGCCACGCCACTGGAGTATCGATGTCAGGGTGACACTTCTACTTCGGCTAACAGGGTGACATTTCTACTTCTTGACAACACAATTGCGGTATCACCGGCGATCGATAATTCCGGCAAAATTCGATGGGCTACAGCGTCATGATGCAATGTAAAATCAATGAGCTTTGCTTCTTGGCCGCGGCCTGTTGCTCGTGCCTGTATCCCGAGTGATCAAAACATTTTGCGGACACTGTGGCTTGGCCTAAAACTTGTATCCGATCTCCATGCCCACCGAGTCTTCCGACATGGACGTGCTGATCGGCACTGCGCCCCCCGGAGTCTGCATCGTGCCGCTAAGAGACTGCTGAAACGCATGCATGTAGGCTTCGGTAAGCGTCCATCCCATACCCAGTTTTTCCGTCGCGCCGATAGTGATATGGTTGCTCATGATCGCCGGGAGAATAAGATTGGCCGCCAAGTCCTGTGAACCGATGGGGTTGCTTCCGTAGCAATAACCGCCGCGAACTGTCAGCCATGAACAGATACGATACTGCGTTCCCAAATTGGCAACCCATTCATCATGCCAGTGCAGGGGGAGGCTCACGTGCGTGGTGCCGTTCCAAGGACCATAGATATCCATTTCATTCATCGTTTCATGCCAATTAATCCACTGTCCTTCCACGCTGATGGTCCAACGCGGGGTGGGATGAAAAGCCACCCCCAGGGCTACCTGTTGCGGATAGTTGAGATGGGTGCTGTATTGCCCCGGCCCACCGCTTGGGCCGCCCTGCGCCGCCATACTTTCGTAACTGGCCTGATAGGTCAGCGGTGTAAATATAATGGGACTGCGATAGGACAACCCCAGCGTTACGTATTTGTTGAGTTCATACATACCACCAACGGTCGCACCGATGCCAAAGGCACTCGTGGAGTTAGCCAAATTCAGCCCTGAAGTGGTATCGCCGGTGGTAACAGTCTGCTGAAAAGATGCCGTTTCATAGGCCAGATTAAGCGCGAAACCGACGCTCCAGTTTTTAGCCGGTTTCCACGCCAATGCCGGCGCGATATTGGCAAATGAAATATTGCTGTAGGACTCCAGGCTTCCCCCGAAGTAATTAGATTGCTGGTAATTCACCCCCATACCTGACGTGCCGTAAAATCCGCCGCCGAAATACAGGTGCGGGCCGAAAGCCGGAGCCAGCCATCCCAACGCCGGTACGCCATAGAGATTGGAGTGGCTGCCGGTGGTGCCTGCCCCGAAATTCGCCTCGCGTTCAGGGAAAAAACCTTCCATGGAAAATGCCGCCTGCGGCTGCACCCAAGCTAATCCTGCGGGGTTGGTAATCGCCGTCATGGGATCTCCGGGTGCCGCGACCACTGCGCCGGCCATACCCATCTGGTATTGTCCGATGCCGATGAGTTGATAGCCATTCGTGGCGTACGCGTGATTGCCCGCTGCTATCGCGGTCAGTGCCAAGACCATGATTCCCGATAAACGATGTTTCCACTGCATGTTGGTTCTCCTCAAAGCGTTCCACAACAAAGCACAAGAGCTACAGTAACCATCACACGATGCCTGTGCCTTAAGCGTTTTTCCGTCAAAGTTTCTAAGCGAGGTTCCGATTTGCGCGATAGGAAATCGTCCTAGCGGTAGATCAGCAAGTTTCTTAGAAGCGCCGGTCCATGCCGCTTCAATAGCGCAAATAACCAGATAATTCGGCCTTTTCGTGCACTTCGGGCACCTTGCGTTTTGCCCGAAAAACGCATGTCTTGTGTTGCATACACATCGCGGACCGCAAGAATAATGTTCCAACCGGCATTGACAGCGATTCGGGTATTTCTATGATGAAGTCAATGGTTGCAGAGTTCTGCAATCATCTATATGTCGAGGCTAGGTATGTCGCAGGCATGGAGTCATCATCAACGGTGCGAACGACTGGGAAGATTTTTCAGTGCCTTGGCCAATGCCACCAGGATGCGGATATTCTGTTCGATTCAAGACGGCCCCCGCCAGGTGTCACAGATTGCCGTTCAAACCGGCATCACGCTGCCAAATGCTTCGCAGCATCTGCGTGTGATGCGGCAGGTCGGGGTGGTTAAGACGCGGCGGGCCGGACGCAACGTCTATTATTACATTGCCGATAAGCGATTCGTTCAGGCGGCCAATCTGGCGGCCGATGCACTGGAAATAGCGACCAGCCAGGCAGCACAATGCAGGGCGGTCCGAATAAAGAAGCGATCAGCCATAACGGCATAAGCGAGGAGCGGTAACGCTCGTCGCCATGAAAGCAACGATCGTTGGCGCATTACATAAGGAGCTTTACATGGATACGGAAGTACTGGCAAAGGTTATCCCGGATAAAATTATCGACGCCCGCGGAACGGCGTGCCCTGGGCCTCTGCTTGAAGCCAAGAAAGGAATCGGTACCGTCAAGGTTGGCCAGATCATTGAAGTAAAGTCCAATGATGTCGGCTCGCGAAAAGACATCTCTGCCTGGGCGGGTAAAATCGGCCATGAGTTTCTCGGGATCATTCAGGCCGATGGCCATGATCGCCTGTTTGTTTGCCGGAAAAAATAGTTGCGAATCCCCCGGCCCGGCATGGCAAGGAGCGGAAAATGTTATCCGAAAACAAGTTCAATCCGAAAATACTCGTGCTGGCCACGGAGGCCTGCGCCTATCCCGGAGCGGACGCGGTGGGCAAAGCCCATCTGGAATATGGAGCCAACGTCTATGTATTCCGTGTGCCATCCCCGGTGGTGTTCCCCGAGGACTTTTACCTGCGCTGTTATGCCAAAGGTATTGACGGGATCATGATCGCGGCGTGCGGTTCCGACTGTCCATACCGTGGCGCGTATGACCGCCTGGCTGCGCGGATCGACCGGTTGACCACCCGCATGAAAACCCGCGGACTGGAAATCCAGCGGATCCGTCTGACGGCCATCTGCACGGTCTGCATCAAGGCGTATTTGAAGGAAATTGGACAATTGGATGAACAACTCCGCGCATTGGGACCGGTCAACAAATCGGTAGCCGCGCAGTTGCAGCAGACGGCGCGATTGGAGATGCGCGAAGCCTTGCAGGTTCACGCCACGTAGAGAATAAATGCGGTTTCCGATGTAGAAAGGTGTGTCGTTTATGATAGCCACTGCGGACAATGAACGTCATAAAGATGCGGTGATCATCGGCGGTGGAATCGCCGGATTGCAATCGGCTCTGGATCTCGCCGATCAGGGTTACAAAGTAGCCGTGGTGGAGCGGCAGGCCAGTATCGGTGGAAGGATGATCAGTTTAAGCAAGGTCTATCCGACACTGGACTGCGCCAGTTGCATTACAACACCGAAAATGTCCGCCGCCGCGCATCATGAAAATATTGAACTACTGACTTATACCGAAGTTGATTCCATCACCCCCGGCCCGAACGGACACACCGTGGTCGTCACGCGCAAAGCCACGCATGTAAACGCGGACAAATGCATTGGTTGCCGATTGTGTGAATATGCCTGCGATACGGAATATCCGGATGATTTTGAACAGGGGTTGGGGTCGGTCCGGGCTATTTCGGTGGCCTTTACCAACGCCATTCCACAAAAGGCGGTCTTGGACGCGGATTATTGTCTGGCCTGTGGACTATGCCTCCGAGCCTGCCCGACCGATGCCATTGAATTTGATCAGCAGCCCCGGCAGGAAACCATCCACGCGGATGTCGTTATCGTAGCATCGGGCTTTCAGCTCAACGCTTTAACCATCAAACCACAATATAGTGCGGCCCAGAATCAGAATGTTATTTCCCCGCTCACCCTTGAACGATTGTTGGCACCGCACGGACCTTATGGCCGCGTGCTTCGACCCTCGGACGGCAAAATCCCGGAATCTATTGCCTTTGTTCAATGTGCGGGATCACGTGATCAGAGCATCGGTGTGCCCTATTGCTCCAGAGTCTGCTGCATGTACGCCATCAAGCAGGCCATGTTGTTGTCCGGATCGCTGCCGACCGCGGACATTACGATTTATTACATGGACATCCGCGCTTTCGGCAAGGGCTATGAGCAGTTTTATCAGAATGCCAAAGCCATGGGCATTAACTTTGTCCGTGGAAAAGTGTCTAAAATTGACTCTGTAGATAAGGATGATCTTCTGGTGCACGTGGAATACACGGAGGAACCCCAGGACTGTGTTCGCAAGCAGCGGCATGACATGGTGGTCCTGGCGCAGGGGATGATACCGCAATGGAATCCTACCAGCTTTTCGCCAGTGCAGATCGGCAGCGATGGATTTGTGGCGACACCCGATTCTGTTTCTCCGTGTACCACCAACGTTCCAGGAATATTTGTCGCCGGTGCCGCCGCCGGCCCCAAAGACATTGTTGACAGCATTGCCGAGGCCGGTGCCGCGGCAATGGAAGCGGGCCGTTATTTAAGCAAGCGAGCGCACCTTGACCACACCGCGCGAACCGTAGCGCTGGAACTCATTGCGTAAAAGAGGTTGACCATGGACAACAAAGATGAAAATGTCGTGCGGGATGCCGCGATGCCCACAACGCCCCGGGTTGGAGTTTATATCTGCCGTTGCGGCGGGAATATTTCTGATGTTGTCGATACGGAGCACGTGGCCGAGATTTGTCGGCTGATTCCCGGTGTCGCGGTCTCCAAAGTTCACACGTTTATGTGCTCAGATCCCGGCCAGCAGACCATCAGCGATGATATCAAACAGGAAAAACTGGACCGGGTGGTGGTGGCATCCTGCTCGCCATTCCTGCATGAATTGACCTTCCGGGGAGCTGTGGTACGCAGCAAGATGAATCCCTATTTATACGAACAGGTCAACATTCGCGAGCAGTGTTCATGGGCCCATAAACACGACCCGCGCGGTGCCACCGCCAAGGCCATTCAACTTATAAGTGCGGCAGTCGGAAAAGTCAGCCGCGCGACACCCCTGGCGAAAATCCGACTGCCCAATCACCGTAGAGCGCTGGTGGTGGGCGGCGGCCCCGCGGGCATGAAAGTGGCTGCGGATTTAGCGGCGTGCGGAATTTCCGTGGTACTTGTGGAACAGTCGGATCGCCTGGGTGGAAAATTACACACCCTTAACCGTCTATTTCCCACGGGACAAGCAGCCATACAATTGGCCGCCAAAATGGAATCCCAGGTGCTGGCCGATCCGAAAATTGAGATATTGCTGAACAGCAAAGTCACTAAGGTAAGCGGCTTTATCGGTAATTTTGAAGTTGGCATTCATGGCAATTTCGGCCCATCCGGAAAAACCACCGAGATTCATACCACGGTCGGCGTTATTGTCATGGCCACTGGATTTAAACCTTATGTGCCGAGGGAGGGTGAATTCAATTATAAAAAGCACCCAACGGTTCTTACTACGGTAGATTTCAATTCGCTATTGGCCACACAGAACACCGAGGGCCGAACCTTGCACTATGAGGGGCGGTCTATCGGCAGCATTGCTTTTATTCACTGTGTTGGCAGCCGGCAGGTCGATGGCGTCCATACACCCGGCCCCGATGGCCGGCTCAATACATATTGTTCACGTGTCTGCTGCACCACGGTCTTAAATCAGGCCCTGCAGGTGCGCCAAAGATTTCCCGAGACTCGCGTGTACGACTTGCATCAGGATATTCGCACCTATGGTCGGGGGCATGAGGAATACTACACCGATGCTTCCCGCGCCGGCGTGGTATTTTTTCGTTACCACGGGGACGAACCTCCCACCGTAACCAATGCCAACGGACCCACGTCGCCCTTGCGGATCAACGTTAAGGATTATCTATCCTGGGGGGAGGAGCTGGAGTTGGAGGTGGACATGGTGGTGTTGGCGGTGGGAATGACGGCAGGCCCATGTGAAACGCTGGTCGATCAACTGAAACTTCCCCGCGGTGAAGACGACTTCCTGCAGGAAATTCACCCCAAGCTGCGCCCGGTTGAGATCTCTGTTAATGGAGTCTTGTTGGCCGGCACATCGCAGGCACCCATGAATATTCAGGAAACTTTGGCCGCCGCCGGCGCAGCAGCGGTGAAAGCCCGGGCCATGTTTACCACGGAAGAAGTGGAATTGAATCCCTATGTCGCCCAAGTTGATACACATTTATGCGAAGGTTCCGGAGTGTGTCTTACGCAATGTGAATATGACGGAGCCTTGGCGATGGTGGAAACTCAGGAAAATGGGCACTCGGTTCGAAAAGCCCAGGTCAATCCCGGACTCTGTGTAGGCTGCGGCGCGTGTGTCGCGGTCTGCCCGACTCAGGCTATCAATGTCAGCGGGTGGCGCATTGATCAATACGACGCAATGGTCGATGGCCTCGTGCGCGATGTAGAGCCCGCAATGGTTTAAGAAGGACGGTCTCATATGGCAAAGAAAGCGATTACGCCTGAACAGAAAAAGGCTCTGGCCGATTTCCGAACCCGGATGGGCGGCACCGACGAGACGAAGTTAAAGCGGCACAAGGATTTTCTCACAGCCCGCAAAGCCATTCGAAAATCGCTGCAAAATCAGCCGGATACGGTGCCCTCTCTGGCGCAAAGTCTGAAATTGCCCGCTAGCGATGTATTAAGGCACATTGCCGGAATGCGCAAATATGGCGAAGTGCGGGAACTCGGTGAAGCGGATGGATATATCCGCTACGGTCTGACGGAGCCGGAGCCGGCAAGCCCCAAAAAAGCTTAATCCGCCGATGGCTTGGAGAATGGCAAGAGAATGATGAGGTTGTACCATGGCTGGAAAATTTAACCCTGATCTGCATCTGGATATCACCGGATTTGGCGGAAAAGATATCGATATGTGCATGAACTGCGGGACTTGCACCACCATCTGTCCCATGTCGGAAGATTCGGGCGGTGGCTTCCCCCGCCGCGTGATCCGCCTGATTCAGACCGGACAGCAAAGCAAATTGGAGGAGACGCTGGACCCCTGGCTGTGCTATTACTGCGGTGACTGCACCACCAATTGTCCGCGGCAGGCCAATCCGGCGGAAACCATGATGGCGTCACGCCGGTATCTGACCGCACGCTATGACTTTACCGGCTTGGCGAAATTATTCTATAAATCCGCCGTGGCGGAAATCCTGGCCATTATCCTCGTGGGGTTGTTCGTAACCGGCTTATTTGTGGCGTTCCATGGCCCCATGGTGCTCAACAAGGTGGAACTTAATACGTTCGCGCCGGTGCACGCGGTGGAACTTGGCGATTGGATCATGGCGGCGGTGCTGTCGTTTTTTCTGCTGGCGGGTGCCGCACGCATGACGTGGTGGACGCTGGGCCGGAAGAAGATGTTTCGTATTTCACCGCTGATTTTTATTCAGCAGATTCCCGTTTTCTTTGTCCACCTGTTTACCCAGAAAAGATGGAAAAAGTGTGGTTCCCACCACAGTGGAATCCGCTGGATGAAGCACTTGCTGCTGGTATCAGGTTATTTGAGCATGTTGACACTGGTGTTGATCTTGTTGCGATGGTTTCAAACCGACAAGATTTATCCCTTCTATTATCCGCAACGGCTCTGGGGATATTATGCCACGATCGCTCTGCTTTATCCGACCGTGGATTTCATGATTTCCCGCTGGCGGCGCAAGGAGCCGATCCACCTGTTCAGCGAGGCCAGCGACTGGATATTTCTGGTCATGCTGTTTCTTACCGCTTTAACCGGCATCATGGTAAACATTTTCCGCGTGGGCGGTTTGCCCATGGCCACCTACCTGATCTATGTCATCCACCTGTCCATTGCGGTTCCAATGCTGGTAGTTGAAGTGCCGTTCAGCAAATGGTCGCACATTATGTATCGGCCGCTTTCCATATATTTATACGGAGTCAAACAGGCGGCCACGCGTGCGAACCGGGCGGCGGACGAGCCAGCATCGGAAAAAGTGGCCGCCTGATCAAGAAATGTTTTATGCCGCCAACTTACGCGGCGGATCACAGGGTAACGGTAGCATACATAAAGGAGTTTGTCATGGCTGTTCTTGAACTCTCGGATATCGAAAAAAAGATCGCTGATTTGACGCAACGCGTCAATGCGATCGAAAAATCCGCCGGTAACGACCGGCTTGCCATCGGGGTGATGCAGGGCGATCTGGACTCGACGATCGCCGCTTTCATCATTGCGCTGGGAGCTGTCGCGTATGACATTCAAGTGGATATGTTTTTTACGTTCTGGGCGATTGCGGCATTGCGTGATCCCCGCAAGTCCGCAAAAAAGAGCCTGCTTGACCGGATGTTCGGAATTATGATGCCGCGTGGTTCGCGGGCCTTGCCTCTTTCCAAAATGCAAATGGCCGGCATCGGCCCGAAGATGATCCGCGGCGTCATGAAGCAGCGCGGCGTTAAATCCCTTGAGGAGCTCATCAAGGAAGCCGGTGAACTGGGCGTGCGCATCCACATCTGCGAAATGTCAATGAACGTCATGGGCTTTAAGGAACAGGAAATGATGGAATACCCGAGTCTCGATTATGTCGGCGTTGGAACATTCATCAATTTGATAAGTGAGTCCAAGCAGGTTATTTTCTTGTAAGTTGCTCGTGGAGCACGGGCTATTGATTTGGCCGGGGATCAAGGAGAACAACCATGAAAATTTCAACGACTTACATGGGTATAAAGCTGGCCAGTCCGCTGGTGGTCGGCGCATCGCCGCTGGGAGATGACACCGAACGGGCACGGGAACTTGTTGACGCCGGTGCCGCAGCGGTTGTGATGCACTCCTTGTTTCAGGAGCAATTGGACGCAGATCAGTTTTCCAGTCTTTATCTGCGCGAAATGTATGCCGACAATCAGGGACCGCAACTGGGATTTATGGATCCCAGCGCGTTGACTACCAGCCCGGAGGAATATCTTGCCCGGATTCAACGCATCAAACGCGCGGTGGGCGTTCCGGTGATCGGTTCGCTTAATGGATCCCGGCCCGGCGGGTGGATCCGCTATGCCGAGCACATTGAACAAGCCGGTGCCGATGCGCTGGAATTAAATCTGTACGCCTTTCCCAGCGATCCGACGGTCAGCGCTATGGACGTTGAGCGCCAAATGCTGGATATCATCCGAATGGTGACGGAATCGGTGCGCATTCCCGTAGCGGTTAAACTCTCACCCTTCTTATCTTCGTTGCCCCATTTTGCCGCAGCCGCACAAAACGCCGGTGCCGCCGGCCTGGTCCTGTTCAACCGGTTTTATGACCCCGCAGGCGATGGCGCTGCTCATGCGTCAAAAACTTCTGAACCCCACGGTGAGAATCCCCATCTGCAACTACGCCTTTATTGGCTGGCGGTCCTGGCAATGCATCTGAAGACTTCGTTGGCGATTTCCGGCGGTGTCAACAGTGGAGAAGATATGTTTAAGGCGGTCAAAGCCGGTGCCCATGTCTGTCAGGTGGTTTCCGCGATGATGTATCGAGGCCCAGGAGCTGCCAGGGAAATGCTGGCTGACTTCCGTGATCGCATGGAAGAACATCGATGCGATTCTATTGAAGATTTGCGAAGCCGCTCACGGTTCGAGCAAATGCCTGATCCGGAAGCCTGTGAACGCATCCGTTACATGCACGCGCTGCAGCGCCCCACGCTTTGAAGCTCACGCGGCACCGCTTACGTGTAACTGGTCTTCGCCGCAACGGACACTCTCGGAGTTGGCCGTGCGGTATTCCGGCGGCTTTGGAGCAATTCGACGGTCCTTTGGAAAATCTCGTCAGGCGTGCCGTCGGCGGATATTGGAACCAGCAAGCCTCGCTGCTGGTAATACGCGACTAATGGTTCGGTCAGTTTGCTGTATTCCCGCAGGCGCGTGCGGACCGCCTCCGGTCGATCATCTTCCCTTTGTTTGAGTTCGGCCCCACACACATCACAGAATCCCTGTTGTTTAGGCGGCTTGCTGGCACGATGGTACACGGCGTGGCAGCGCGGGCAGGTCAGACGCCCGGCGGAGCGCAGAACCGTGCCCTCCAAAGATAGTTCATAACTGATGACCGCATCAAGCGTAACCCGCAACCCGGTCAGCAACGCTTCAAAATCCTCCGCCTGTTTAACGGTGCGGGGGAAACCATCTAAAATAAAGCCGCCCTGACATTGCAAACAGCCTGAACGCTCGGCCACCATGGCCAGCACCAGATCATCAGACACCAGCTTGCCGTGCCGCATGGCCTCAAGCGCCGCAGCCATCGCCGGCGTGGCTTGGCACTGATCCAGATGTTTCGCGGCGCGAAATACATCCCCCGTGGAGAGATGACACGCGTGCAGATGCCCCGCAAGCAATTCTGACTGTGTGCCTTTCCCGACGCCCGGGGGCCCCAAAAGAATCAGCCGCCATGGGTGCTCTGATTTTGGAGGCACCGCGGAACAGGTAAACTGCCGACCTTTAAGCCAAGCGGCGCGATCTGAGCCTGAAGGAGGTACGAACATAAATACTCCTGTCCGCCCTCAAAGCATAATAAAACCGCCTCAACGCGAAGTGGCAGGAAATTCCGATTTCCGCCATCGTCAATCTCCCGCGAGAACGCCAGCGCTCCGCTACAGCTTTAGAGGTATAAATACTATGTTACCGTCTCCGGTCTCCCCCTACAACACGGCCAACACAACGCAACGCTCAATGAATGAGCCGCTGGCTAAGGCGAACATCTAATCATTTGCCACAACTCACTTAATCAGCCTGCCGCTTCCCGGCCGCCTGGAAATGTTGCCACGCCCTAGTAGTGTGATTCCAAAATAACATTGCAATGCGAGATTCGCCGGTGTATACTATATCCTTTCCAAGGAAGGAAG
>DAHVEJ010000014.1 GCA_027313145.1 Phycisphaerales bacterium
CTTGGTCTCCACAAAGCAAAAGCGGGTGAGGACACCCGCGGTCCCAGGGATGCCCGGAAAAATTGCCACACCCCTGGCAGCAAGCAGCCCCCGCTGCCATTTACATTGCCCAAAAATCCTGTAATATCCACGGTGTGTCCACGAACGGTATTTCTGACCCGGTGTGCGGTCGGCTGGTTTGACAGCCTTCGGGTTTATTTGTTGGTCTCAATTTGGACTTGCCATCATGCGAACTATGTTATTACCTGACGCGGTGCGGTATGCGACGATCAGTGCCGCAGAACTGCGAGCCCACTATCTTATAGAAAATCTTTTCACTGGCGACCGGATTGATCAGGTATGGTGTGAGGCGGACCGGGCGATCATCGGCTCGGCGGTGCCGATTGGCAAACCTCTGGCGCTGGAATCTGTGCCTGAAATGCGCTGCACTTTTTTTTGTGAACGCCGGGAAATGGGTATTCTGAATATTGGGAACCCCGGCACGGTAAGCGTTGACGGCAACGCATACGCGTTGGATAACCTGGATTGTCTCTATATTGGCATGGGGTCGAAAGATATCCAATTCAGCAGCCAGACGCCTGAAAAGCCGGCCCGTTTTTATCTCCTAAGTTATCCGGCGCATCATGTTTACCCCGTTGCATTGGCGCGCCGGGCCGACGCCCAGGCGGTAAAACTTGGCTCTGCCGCAACATGTAACAGTCGGACGATTTACAAATTCATCCACCCCGAAGGAATTAAAAGTTGCCAGTTGGTCATGGGTTTTACGCAATTAGATTCTGGAAATGTATGGAATACCATGCCGCCCCACACCCATTTGCGCCGCTCGGAAGTTTATTTGTATTTTAATATGCCCTCCGATGCCCGGGTGTTTCACCTCATGGGCCGCCCGGATGAAACGCGACACCTGGTCATCGCCGACCAGCAGGTAGTTGTGTCACCCGCCTGGTCCATTCATGCCGGTGCGGGCACGGCTGCGTATGCGTTCTGCTGGGGGATGGGCGGTGAAAATCAGGCATTTAATGATATGGATCTGTTGACGACAGGTGAATTAATCTAAGGCCCTGATAAACGGACGAGCCTCTGGTTATCAGCGCAGTGGTAAATGAATATCGGCCCGACAGGAGATTTTTCCTCATGCGCAATAGAATCAGGTTTCCCAATGCCCTGGCACTGCTGCCGGGCATGCTGATACTTTTTCAAACCTGTGCCTCCGGCACCGCCGCAACGATCAGCCGGGCACGGATTGTTTCACAAATTGAACGCTGCGCGAGAGTGGAAATATCCATGCTTCCACGGAAGCCCCGTACCGGTTGGGTGCATGGCGTATTTTATATCGGTTTAGTTGATTTATACCGCGCCACCGGCGACAAAACCTTTCTTCAACCGGTGCTGAACATTGGAAATCAAGTTCATTGGCACCTACGCAGCTTGGGACGCAAACTCACGGGTGAAGCCTCCGGAAATTCCTTCTGCTTCGGACAGGCCATCACCAGTATCGCCGCGCTGCATCCGCGATCTGTAACGCTGACACCCTTGGAGGCACGGTGCAATGAGATGCTGCGCTATTTCAAAGCTTCCAACGGCAACCCCGGCAAACTTGCCTGGTGGTGGTGCGACTCCCTTTTCATGGCCCCCGCAACGTTCGCCCATCTTTCCATTCTTACGAACACATCGAAATATGTTGATGCAATGAATAAGCAATGGTGGTTGGTTACGCATCTGCTCTATGACAAGCATGAGCATCTGTTTTTTCGCGATCGCCGCTTTTTTAAGAAAACCGCGGCCAATGGCCGAAAGGTATTCTGGTCCCGCGGCGACAGTTGGGTGCTGGCGGGCACCGCTCGCGTGCTGAAATATCTGCCGGCAGATTTCCCGGACCGCAGCCGTTATATCCGGCTCTTTAATCAAATGGCGGCTAAAATTGCATCGTTGCAAGGTCCCGATGGAATATGGTACCCAAGCTTGCTGGATTATCAGCAATTTCCAACTCCGGAAAGCAGCGGGACTGCGCTGTATTGCTACGCCATGGCTTGGGGAATCAATCACCATCTCTTAAACAAAAAGCGATATATGCCGGTGGTGGCCAAAGCCTGGGCGGGCCTGCTGGCCATGCGAAATAAAGCCGGCGATCTGGCGCACGTGCAAAAACCCGGCGACCGCCCCGCCCTGGTCACCCCCAACGTCACCAAACCCTACGCCTCGGGGGCATTTATCATGGCGGGCGTACAATTGGCGAAATTAGCCCCATTTACGCTATCCCCCATACCGAAGTTGCAGGACAACAGCCAGTGATAAGGGACACAGTTTAAACGCGCGTACTTTAAACATCTCCGGATTCAACAGCGGCCTTCGACTGGGCCAACGGGCTTTGAAGGTGTGTTGCTATTGTTTAACCGCCTTCCAGAATTTTGTTTCCACCTGTTGAAATTGATTGAACGTGGTGTTGAGTTTCCGCATGAGTTGGTGCAATTGCGCCTGCTGGGCAGGGGTTTGCGGATTAACCGCGGAGGCTTTGAGCACATCGGCGGCGTGTTGTAGATGCCTCGCGGCTTGATCAAACTCGCGCACGGCGTCATAAATTTCCACATTGTTGATGTCTTTCTTACTGGGCTTGTAAAGTAGCCGCCAGGGGCTGTGGCGAATTTCCACGGCGAAGGTTTTAAGATTCACCGAAGCGCCGTGCAAGGCCCGGATAATACTGTTGATTCGATCCTGATTTTGGGTCAGCAGGGACTTGGCTTGTTGCGTTAAAGCGGTACTGTTGGTGAACGTGGCGTGCACCTGATTCAAATCAGATTGCGCTTTAGCCAACAATGCCGGGATGGCTTTTTTTATATCAGCCGTGAGGGCGTTGATATTCACAACCGCCCCTTTTCGACCGGAATGTAACAGCTTACCGGCTTGATCCATGGCATAAGCGGTCTTATCCGCAGCCGCATCGTATTTGGCGACAACAGGTTTAATTTCCCCGTGCACAGACTCTAACACGCCACTGGCACTGGTTGCAGCCGTGCGGATGGAATCAGCGGTGGCACCGAGTTTGGTTAAATCCGCATTAATAAGTGGCACGGTGGTAGTGCGAACTTGCGTCACCATGGCCTTAATTTGCGGAGCCAGGGAAGCCACCGTGGCCAAGGCATGGCTAATGCCGCTGGGCCGGCCGGTTAGAACGTAATCCGGGGGCAACGGCTTTCCCGATCCCAGGCTCTCAAAATTCAACCAGCTTGTGCCGGTGATGGTGCCCCCAATAACCACTTGAGCGCCCGTACGCAGGGTATATTTTTTTGGCATGGTGAAGGTGACACGAACAAAAGGTTTTTTTACATTGGTAATTAAGCGGATGGATTGGATTTCCCCCACGGTAAAACCCGCCACGCGCAAATTATCACCCACCTGCAGGCCGCCCAAATCATCACGCAATGAAAAGCGGGCGGCGCGCACCTGCACGGGTTCAAATACCCGAGCGAAGCCTTTGATAGCCACGATCAAAACCAGAATAAGCATGATGCTCAAAAGCATAAACACGCCGGCGCGAAAGGCGTCACGTTGTTTTTTTGCCATGCGGCACCTCCTGTATCTTACGGCCAAGAAGTTCAGCCTTGTAGCTGCATTGATCAGATGGGTTTACGAACGGCCCATCCAGACGGCCATCAATAAATTGTCGCACCAGCGGGTCAGCGGTCGTGCGAAAGTATTCCACTGAGCCCACGGCGGCAAATTTTCCATCGAATAATAAAGCCAAACGATCGGCAAGCTTAAACGCGGATTGCATATCGTGGGTAACCACAACGCTGGTAGTGCCCATTTTGTCTTTTAGATTCATAATTAATTCATCAATTTGCGCCGTGCTGATGGGATCCAGGCCGGCGGTAGGTTCATCATAGAATAAAATCCGCGGCTGCATCATCAACGCCCTGGCCAGACCGCCTCGCTTTTTCATACCGCCGGAAAGTTCCGCAGGCAGTTTATCAATATGCTCGCGCAGACCCACGAGTTGCAGATAAATTTGCGCCATAAGATCAATCGTCTGATCGTCGAGATCCGTGTGCTCCCGCACGGGCAACGCGAGATTTTCCCGCAACGTCATGGAGTTAAATAACGCCCCGGTCTGAAACAGCACCCCCACAGACTTCCGCCAGGAATCCAACTCGCGGCGGTCCATATCATCCAGGGATCGCCCGCGAATCAATACTTGGCCGGAATCAATTTTGACATGCCCCATCAGCACCCGCAAAAGCGTGGATTTTCCCGAGCCAGAGCCACCCATAATCACCAGCGTTTCTCCGGGAAATATATCCAGTTGGAGATCGCGGTAAATCATCCGGTCACCGAAGTGTTTGTTGATGCCCCGAAGTTGAATCAATGGTTCCGGCATTACACGCCCAGATAAAAGAAAACAGAAGTGAAAATCAGATCCACCAGGATCAACGCTACAATCGTGAAGACGACGGTTTTGCTGGTATTTAAACCCACGCCCTCGGCCCCGCCGCGAACTTTTAATCCCAGAAAACAGGCGATGGCGGTGATCAGCACGCCAAACACGCCCGCTTTGATCAGCCCGGTAACAAAATCACCGACTTTCAGAATCGCCAAGGCGTGATGGGTGTATTGCATGGAACCAAGATGCAACAGCAGCGCCGAAGCCACCAGACCGCCGAACATCGCCGCCAAATCGCCCACCACAGTCAGGCACACCATCATCAACAGGCCCGCAAGCACGCGCGGCACGACCAGGAAACGGATGGGATCAATGGCCATGGCCTCCATCGCTTCAATTTCCTCCCCCACGACCATGGTGCCAATTTCCGCCGCGATCGCCGCCCCGCCGAACCCGGTCATGACCACGGCTGAAACCAGAGGCCCCATTTCCCGGAAAGTCGCCAGGGCAACTACATCCGCGGTCACCGGGACGATGCCGAATCGGGCTAATTCCGGAGCCATTTGCATGGCCAGAATGGCCCCAATGCAGAACATCACCAGAGAGACAATGGGAATGCTTTCCACACCAATGCGATTCATTTGTATCCATAAATTCCGCCAGGCCAGGTGCCTGCCGCGCCCGCTGGATAGCGCGGGACCGATAGCCCGAAGCGTATCCAGCAGCAGATAGAAAAAATCACCGAAGAATTCAATCGCTGCGCGCATCAGCACCTCCGAATGTCTGACCGGATGATTTTTGCCGCGGGGGACAATGCGGGCAGCACAGGGGAACGGCACAGGACGATCCAGCTAAAAGTTCAGCCGCTTGGTCGGCGGGCATATCATCGACCATGATGACCATATCATCGAGATGACCAATTTCAATGACCCCGCGCACTTCTTTATGGAGATGTGCCAGATAAAGTTGTGCCTCAGGAGGAAGGTGGCGAAGAATTTCCACCAAAATCGCCAAACCAGCTCCGCCGAAGCGATTCAATTGCTCAAGCTCAAAAATCAGTTTTTGGGGTTTAAGTTGATCCACGATCGCCAGTAGCTCTGTACGCAACAGCGGAATCAGATCAAAGGTCATACCCGCATTAAGGCGGTAAAAAACGCGACCCGCACCAAGATTCTCAACGGTTCCCAAGGCGGGATGCGGAATAGCCTTTTTGCGAAATATCATGACGCGCCTCCCGATACCACGGGAACAGGGGGCGCATGCCCGAGTTTGGGTGCAGACAAGTGCCCCCCCCTGCCCCGCTGCGTGGCAAACCACCTTTTCCACCGCGCCGCGGCCACGTTGCGACGCGATTTAGAGGCATAATATATAAACCCAAATCGATGGCCCGTGATTTTATGAAGAGCGTAAATCGCATAAAAGCGAATGGCTGAATCCTGGCTGGATAACGCTTTTATCAGCGTGGGAATTGCTTTTTTATCATCCTGTTGGGCCGCCAATTTCATTGCCGGAATCTTCAAAGCCGGATCCTCACTGGCTAAGTCAGGCCGGCCCAATGAAAATAGTCCGCAGCCCGCCAGCAGCAGCAGAGCCGCGACCAGAACTGTATATTGAGTAACCCGCATTGCCCTGTTCCAAGCAAACACTACAGCGCGTAACGATCTACCAACACCAATCATAACCGGATTTGGGTATTGGCAGGAATTTATCAATAGCGAACCAATGGGTGATTTGTCAAAATTATAGCTTTGGATATAATGCGGTGCTCTCTGGCCCTCATCGTCTAGAGGCCTAGGACACGGGCTTTTCACGCCTGTAACTGGGGTTCGAATCCCCATGAGGGCAGTTTGGTTAAGCCGCCGCAGCCTATAGGCAGGCCGCGGCGGTATTTGAGGAATTAGAGGAATTAAATGTCGATTAAAGCTATTGATTTGCGTCGCGGTGTTGCAGTTGAATACAACAATAAATTGTATGTTGTGCATGATTTCGCAAAAGTATCAAAAGGAAATTGGCGTTCCTTCATGCAGGTAAAGCTCAAAGACACCCAAACCGGCAGTATTATCGAACAGCGGTTTCGCGTGGATGACACGTTGGAACAGGCTTTTTTGGATCAAAAGCCTATGGAATATCTGTATTCCGATACAACAACGCATTATTTCATGGACCTCACGGATTTTGAGCAACTGGAACTTTCCGGCGATGTGGTGGGTGAAGCGGTGAAATACCTCAAGCCCAATACGCAAGTTCAGATTACCATGTATCAAGGCAAACCATTTTCAGTGGAATTGCCCAACACGGTGGAACTGGAAATTACCGATTGCCCACCGAGCATTAAAGGTGCTACCGTAAGCAACGTTGGAAAAGATGCCACCCTGGAAACCGGCATGATTCTTAACGTGCCCGACTTTATTTCCCAGGGAACTGTTGTGCGCGTGGATACGCGCACCGGTGAATATCTTGGTCGGGTAAATGACTAACTCCCCTCCTGCGGCGTTAGCCAAATGCTGTTCCGCCAAGCGCGGATCGTTAGTGGATGATGAACCGGCGTAGTTTTCCGGATATGCCCGTTCCTGCCTGCAGGGCGGCGCGAAATTGAGACCCGCGATGACCGATATCCCGCCCAAGCCGCCCTCTGATGAATTGCCATCCCAGGACGCACGATACAAACCACCCACGCGGTTTTCCCAACCCAAACCGCCGGCCTTGCCGAAGCGTTTTATGCTTTTGCTGGTGGAACCTGAAAAATGGGCGCAGGCGGCGATGTACCCGGCCTCGGCCACATTTTGGCCCTTGGTTTGGGCATTGATCATCGCGACCCTGTGCATGGGCTATTCCATGTGCGCTGGATCCATCAAGCCGCTGCAGGCATTTGCCGCATCTTATGACCAGCGCTTTCTGCCAATGCAGATTAATAAAGGCCAACTCTCGATTATCTCGCCGAAGGGAAAAACCAAACTCATACCGATGAAAGTGCAGACTCCCGTGGAAACCGTGCTGGCCGACCCCGCACTCGCGGGCGCAGCAAAACTCAAGACCGATCCATTAATCGTGCTTTTTGATCGCGACAGCGTAGTCTTGACCGGTTCGACCTGGGGCGGTTCCTGGATAATTATGCCCATGGCGCAGTTGCAACGGGAAGTCCTGGCGGTCAATGGGCAGATCAAGCCCTCCCTGGCAAAATCCCTGCCCACTGATAAATTGCCGGCCATTATTCTGGATTCCAAAACACTTCCGGCTCTGATGCCCTTAACCAGTGTGATTCTAGGCTTGGGGTCACTACCCGCTTTCCTTTTAGGGTTCTGCCTCTGGACCGTGCTGATGGTATTTATGACCGGATTTCTGATCATGTCGATTAACCGCAACATTGGGATGCCGCTGAAAGTCGCGTGGCGAATTTCCATGGCGGTGATGATTCCCCTGTTGGTGCTGCGCGGATTACTTGCCGTGTTTGGTGTGGTACCGGCGATGAACCAATCTCCCATGATCGATCAAATCATTTATATGACCCCCATCGCATTGGCCTTATGGGCCGCCGTTCTGGCCAACCGCAAGTTCAGCAAACCCTCCGGCGGGAAGCCCCGCAATTTATAAGTAATTTATAAGCTGTGACGATTCGGCAGGAACCGGGTAAAATCTTTTCTTTGCAACGCCCATTGGCGAAAAGATCATTGTGGACCTTCAGTAGAAAATGGGCAAATTCCGCAATTCTGAAGGGATTGGACTACTGGCGGAAGGGGCTGGGCGCGTAACGGCGAGAATTTACACCGGCAATGGTGTAAAATACGGGCAACATTACTGTTTCGTTGTATATTTTACTCAAAACGCACTTTTGGTAAATATCGTGGTAAATATAGCCTATTTTTTATGTTTGCGAAAAAGAATAGAATAGCCTTGATGGCGTTGTATATAGTACGCTTTCAAATGTTCATTTTAATTGCTTAATTAAAATGAACATTGTGAAATGTTTCACAATGTTCATGCGTAAAAGCGAATTGTTGCCTATTTTCTGTTTTTGTGAATAATTAGAAAATTCGCAATGATGATACTTGCCATTGCCGGGTATCATACCCGGCAATGGCAAGTTACCCGGCTTGATTGGTACGGTGCAATCTGGTGGCGTTTGGTGGCGTTTGGTGGCGGCTGGTGGGAGTATGTCCACAGAAGTTTTGATGGATAGCAAATACCATACGATAGCGTCAAGAAGCCTGATTTTTGATGGTTTTTTACGGATTCAGGTTCTAGTGAATATGTTTCGCCTTTATGAATAATCTGTATATCCACAGGATATAGGATATGTGTATCCATTTATGATGATTAGGTATCCAATTTTATGATTGGAACAGGCGATATTTGCTTAATATCGCCTGTTTTATACACACATGTTCAATTTATGACTTTTGCGAATATTTTTAACCGTTTTCTGATGATTATATGCGTATAAACGTATGTATTATCAATAGCACCATGACATGTGACATACACATGTCTGTGTATGTCACATAATGGGCAAAATTGACCAGTTTAGGGGGTAAAGAATCATAAATAATGTCCACAGGATGGGGTTTGCGTCGCCTCCGTCGGCAATTATGCAAAGTTCCCTAGAAGCCTTCTCGTGGGGACTTTTGCTTACTCACTGGCGCAGCCGACGCAAACTGTGGACACCCCCTTATCTAAACGGGGAATCCTCATCACCTTCCTCAGATATTCTTGCGGGAATGTCGTTCTGTGGTATCTCAGTGACCTTTTCAGGCCGTTGAGCCGGAAGCGGCTCAACGGCCTGTGTTGGTTGAAAAGAGAATTCATTGTTCCCAACGGCTGGGTTAATTTTTAAACCCAACCATCCACGGGTATGCCGTCGTTCAGGATTGTATCCTTGACGGGATAGACAACGATAGAACGTCGGGCCGTCCACAGGGTCCTCGCCAAGGCTTTCGGCGTACCATTTGTAAGAGCCGTATATCGCCTCAGAACTTACCCAAGCCTTAGGGTCTTTAATGGTTTTTTCCACAAGGTAGTTGTACACGGGGTCGTTGTCTCGCCGGTATGTTTCGGTAACAGAAGTAACTTCCTCAGGCTCGACTTTTAATTTGCTTGTCAACGCCCGACGGCAACCATTAAGTAACAGGTTTAGTATTCCACTTGATTCTGTTTGAAGTATGTCTGATAGCGACTCATTCTGCTCAGACAATGGTATCTCCACAATGCAGGGAATGAGTTTTAGCCGCCGTGCCATTGATGCGCCGTTGTCTGTCAATTTTGGCATATTGTTTGTTACTAAAACAAGTTTATTTGTCCGTTGGAACTCAAAAAAGTCCTGATACAAAAACCTTGCCGTGATGGTTTTATCGCCGGTAAGTTTCTTCAACAGTTGTGCCTTGAAACTTTCACCGGCTTCTGTCTCTTGACATACCACAAGCCGTTTGCCCTTTAAGGACGCCTGTATTGTCTGATGCTCTCTATTGTCACCAACCATCAGGTTTGAACTTGCCGTAAGGAAGTATTCACCCATGATATACTGCATGGCGTTAAGTAATGTGGATTTGCCGTTGGCACCAGAACCCCACAGAACCCAAAACCGTTGGATATTTGTATCGCCTGTAAGGCAGTATCCAAGCATATCCAGTACGTAGTCTATCAACGGTTTGTTGTCATTAAACATTCTGCCAACAAATTTTTCAAACTGTGGACATTTGGCATTGGGATCGTAAACCACAGGAGATATGCATGTGATGTAATCTTCCCGTCGATGCGGTTGGAGTTCACCGGTTTGCAGGTTTAATGTGCCATTGTCCACAGATAACAGGTAGGGGTCAACGTCAAGGGATTTTATATCCAATGTAAATGGTGCCATACTCCTTGCAGCTGCCAACATTGATTCTACCTTAGCTTGGTTTTTTGATGCGCTTGCCCATTGCAGAATGCTGTTATCCGCTCCTGATTCACTCCCACCGGATAAACGGGTACATGCATCACGCTCCAAGTGGATACGTTGCGACACACTCTGTGCCATTGCCACAGCTTTCAAATGTTGTCGCTCCCATATTTTCCCGTTCCAGACTATCCATCCATAGTTATCTATATATCGCAAATCACTCCCATAATAAAACGCCAGCCTCTGGGCATTGCCTTGGTCATTTCTACCAAGGCAATTAGGCACTTTCATATTTTTTATTTCCACAAAGCCGGTGCCACCATCAACAATATCACTTGTGGACATAATGGAATTACTTATCCCGTCGAAAGTTTGCCGTGTGTCTGAAACAGCTCTATCCGCCGTCCGTTCAACGTATCCATCAGCCTTGTCGCCGGGTCTATAAAGTTTGGAATTCATAAACATTGACACCATCCGGTTTTTATCTTTCCCCGTCCAAAACGCCAACATGTTCATTAGCGCCATGTCCGCTGCGCTATGGTCTGCCATGCCACCCTTTCCAACATACCCGTGGGTATTACCGTTCCACAGACTTTGAAACCTGTCGCCGTTTTTACTTTTTACGGCAAGTGCAATCAGCTCCTGATCGGAAAGTTTCCGACTTTGCACAATGTCCCAACCTTCTACCTTACCTGTGGATGATATACCCGATGGAATGTCCACAGTATGTTTTTGGGGTGGTGTTGTGTTGGCACCGGTGAACATATCCGATGGTGTTGGTGTTGGTGTTGGTTTGTCTCCGGAGAAAACTTTATCGCACAATGCTTCAAGTTCAGCCTGATATTCACCACAAAAACATGGTGCTTGGGGCATTCTGTTTGACGTGATGGTAAAGTAACGTTCTTTTTCAAATATCTCCACTTTGCCGTCGTGATAATGTCTGCTGCATTTGTCTGTTTTTTTCGTTCCCTTAATTATTCCCTTTACTCCTGTGCCACTGGGTGAATATTCCCAGTAAGTTTGCGGCATTGAGAGGATAATCTCCAACGCCCATTGCTTAATAGAACCATCAGGACTGATACACTCATCAAGGTCGATACCGACGTATCCAGAACCTGCCACAAAGACAAAACCAACGCCGTCGATTTTATATTCGGGTGTCATTTTCTTGTTTGCTTTTTCAATGTCGTAAAGGCATTGTTCAAATGTTTTCCAAGTTGATTTGTCGGTGGTTTTGGAAAGAGCAACCAGATCACCATCCAACCATTTCGGCGGTTTAGATACATCCTTGTCACCATTTTTTTTTGTAACAATCTCATATCGCCACAAAATCCATTGTGGAAGTTTTTTTATTTCTTCGGGAATGTTTTCCGTTTGCAACTTCGGTTGCGATTGTTTTAGCCGCATTAGCTCTTGTTCTTTTGTCTCCTGTGTAACGTCCACAGGGTTGGTGTTTGAGAGGGTATTCATGATAATCTCCTAATCCCTTGCGCTAAGTAAAAAGAAAAAACCCGGAAGAAAATTTTGGCGTTTCCTCCGGGTAAAAGCCTTCGCAAAAAGGCAAGAGATTATTTTTTTTATCGCTTGCGAAAACTTTTTACACTGCCCCGCCAAGGGCTTAGAGATCATTAAAATAACATATTTAATTGTCTCTATGTGTATTTACGAGTTTTTTTAACGCATTCCTTGCGTGATACAATTTTGTTATGTCACTTCTTGTTTTGTATCACATAAAAAAAAACGCATCAAAAACGTCGTTCACTCTTCTTACTGTAGGTGTGTTGTACGTTGCCGCAAACAGGAATTCATTGCGTTTTTTTTTGTGTGTGTGCAATGTCCACAGGATTGTTAAATGGTGTGGTGAAAAACAATGGGTCAAAGGTCAAACGATACCAAACGGACGCAGCCTGAGCCATCTAATGCAGCCCTTTTTCCTGTGGACGTTAATTTTCCATGTATGCGGTGTAAACTGCGTCGCAAGCAGGTTTAACTATCTCTGGTGAACGCAAAACGTAATGGTCTGCCATGCCGTTAGAATGCCCCCCAAGCAAACGTGCCAACTGCAAACCGTCGGTTACTCGACAAGCGGCAGTAAAAGCACCGTCCCGAATAGCGTCAAACTTAACGGTATCGGCAACCCCAGCCTTACGCCTAAGACTGGCGAATAAGTCCCCAGCGCATTGCCGGTTGTGTTTTGTTCCATGTGTTGATGTGAAAACGTATTCGCTTTGGGTTTTGGGGAGTTGTTGTAATATGTCCACAGTCTCCGGCCATAGCACTGCGCACCGTGGGATGTTGTGGCGTTTGGTTTTCGCCCTAATGCATGCATAAGTTTTTTTTTCGGTGTTTAATTCTGCCCAACGCAATTCCAAACACTCGCCAAGGTGCAAACAACAATTCAAGGAGATAAGCAATATCGCTTTCCATTTTGTTGTGGCGGCATTTAACAGTTTGTGGAAATTTTCTTTTGATATCGGCTGTGGGTTTACCTGTGGGAGCATGTCCTCAGTGAATAAAACTTTTAACTTTGCCAGCGCAGCGGATATCTGCGTGGCGTCAATGCCGTACTTAAGGTTTTTTGCTATCACCGTCCTGATAATGGCATATCGTTGTTTTTTTGTGGCAGCGCCAAGGTTTGAACTCTCAACACTATCCCGATACACCATTAACCCTGTGACGTTAATGTCCGCCAGAGTTTTGAACTTAGTGAACTCCACAAACTCGCCGAATACCTTAACGGTATTCCGACGAGTTTGTGGGTGTTTCTGGCGGGAAAGGTAAGCACTGAGTAAGTCCGTTAAACGTATCTCCTGTGGTATCTTGATATTGCGTAAATGTGCTATCTCAGGAATGCCAATTTTCTTAGCGGCTAAAATAGGATCGTTGATAATTAAATTCCTAACGGCATTGAATATGGCGCTTTCATCTATCTGGAATGTTCCAAAACTCTTACCTGTGGATGTGTCCACAGTGTAGGTTTGTGGTGTGATGATGTCGTCGCCTGATGATGTGCCAACCACGTCCCAACCTGTGGCGTTTGGCGCTGGTGGCAGCATAGGTGCCAACGGTATCTGGATAGCCATGGTCTGTTTACCGTTTTCACTTTCCCATTGTCTAAATTTCTGAACGGCAAGCCTTTCATCAGCTTCCACAAACCGTTTACCCGTGGCAATGATTCTCCAACGCCCGTCATAGTCTTTGCTTAAACCCGGTATTATCTCATGCCACGTTGTCTGATACGGTTTTTGTTTTCTGCCCATGGTGTATAATATCCTTATGAAGAACGCTATCAATAGCCAAACTGATAACCGCCAGCCTTGCCAACGGGTAATATCTTACCATTCCGGCAAATATATGGCAAGTATTGGCAATTATTGTGGCAAATATAGGATATGGATATACGTTTATGAGTACAAAAACCCAATAAAATCAATGGTTTTGTGATATGATGCCTATAGGGTGTAATTTACGGGCATGTTTACAGGCTTGATACAAGCGGTGGGAACAATTCAGGCGGTCATGGATACGCCGCGGGGTCGGCGTATCGTCTTAGATGCCACAGACCTGGGGCCTGCCTCTTTTGAAGTGGGTGAAAGCATCGCCGTCTCCGGCGTGTGCCTGAGTTTGGTGCGCATTGAACCGGGGCAGCGATTGGAATTTGACGCCGTGCGGGAAACCATGTCCGTAACCAGTCTGGGCGATAAACACCCTGGTGATGCGGTAAATCTCGAACGCTCATTACGGGCGGGTGATTTGCTGGGCGGCCATTTTGTACAGGGGCATGTGGATGCCGTGACCGAGGTGGTCAAAGTCAATGCCGTCCCCGGTGACTGGCGGATTGTTTTTTCACTTCCAGACACGTGCCGCAATATGATTGTACCCAAGGGAAGCATTGCGATTGATGGCGTAAGCATGACCATCGCTACGGTGGATTCCAATACATTCAGCGTGGCGGTCATTGAGCTGACCCGAGAGAAGACCACGCTGGGAGGGTTGAAAATCGGCAGCCGGGTTAATATTGAAACCGATATTTTAACTCGCACGATTGTGAATTATCTCCAACATCTTGATCCCGCAGCCCTGCAGCGCATGGCCGCCAACCCGGCGGATCAGATGATCGGGGCGACGCCATGACCGCTTACCTTCCCACCATCGGCATAACCATGGGCGACCCCGCGGGTATCGGTGCCGAAGTTATTGTCAAGGCTTTATCCGATCCGGAAATACGCAAAATGGGCCGGTTTGTGGTATTTGGCTTTAATGAGCTGTTGGCGTACTGCGCTGACCTTGCGGAAATTGAACCTTTCTGGTGGCGCGATCAACATGAACGCCTGCGTCCCTACGACCATGACGTGGTGGTTCTGGATTATGACGAATTCTCCTTCCTGGGAATGGACGTGCGGGCCGCATCCAAACAGGGCGGCTTAGCGTCGATGAAATTTGTCACCGATGCCATTGATGCGGCACGAAAAAATCAGATTGACGCCGTTGTCACCGGACCGATCTGTAAGGAAAGCTGGAAACTGGCCGGCTATACCCGATGGCCCGGCCACACGGAACTACTGGCTGAAAAAACCAACGCCCGGCGATATGCCATGATGTTTGCGGCCAATGCGCCAGCGGCGTTATCGGGCGGTGTGCCACCGGGTACGACGGTGCCCGAATTACACAAAGGGTTGCGGGTGGTGCTGTGCACGATTCATGAAGCTCTTTTCGAGCTGCGCCATAGTTTTAAAATCGGCACGGTATTTGATCCCATTGATCTGGCGCATCAGGCACTTAAAGATTGGTTCGGTATTGAGCACCCGCGGATTGCGGTGTGCGGATTAAACCCCCACGCGAGTGAAAATGGACAATTTGGGGATGAAGAGAAGCGGATTATTGAGCCGGCAATACTCATGGCCCGCCAACATGGTATTGACGCGCAAGGCCCCTTCAGTGCTGACACCATTTTTTATAAAGCGGCGAAAGGCGGCTATGATCTGGTCGTGGCGATGTATCATGACCAGGGGTTGATACCAGTGAAACTGCTCGATTTTAACAACAGCGTCAATTTGACGCTGGGCCTGCCGATAATTCGAACCAGTGTGGACCATGGTACCGCGTTTGATATTGTGGGCAAAAACAAGGCTGATCCGGGCAGCATGAAAGCGGCCCTGACTATGGCGTGCCGAATTGCGGTGCAGAGCCGGAAAAGCCGGATCGAACATCGCACGCCCGATTCACAGTAAGGGGTGGGTGCCGGTCTATCCATTACCCGACGGGTCACAAAAGAACGCGCCATGCACCGGCGGAGATATTTACGAAAGAACACCGGTATATTTCAGGAGTTTTCAACGCTTGTCTAAAGATCATCGCACCGAATTATCCGTCCATCGGGAAAAGGCGATTCTCGTGGGAGTTCTGCTGCCGGACTCAACGGCTGATCCGCGCGATCCGCTGGGAGAATTAGCCAGCTTGGCCGCCACCGCCGGAGCCGAGGTTATTGAACGTGTGATTCAGCAACGGCAAAGCATCGATCCCGGAACCTATATCGGCCGGGGCAAAGCGGAAGAAATCGGGCGCATGGTCAAAGCGCATGGCGCGGAGGTGGTGATATTTGACAATGACATGTCGCCCAACCAGTTGCGTGATCTGGAAAAGATTTGTGACTGCAAAGTTCTGGATCGCAGTGAATTGATTCTCGATATTTTCGGCACACGGGCCAGAACCCATGAAGCCCAATTGCAGGTAGCGCTGGCGCAGCTGGAATATACCTATCCGCGCCTCCGGCACATGTGGGCGCATCTGGAGCGCATCGGTTCCGGTGCCGGAGCGGGAGTCGGTGCCCGCGGCCCCGGTGAAATGCAGTTGGAAATTGACCGCCGCCTGGTGCGGGACAAAGTTTCCGATTTGAAAAAACGCATTGCCCAGGTGCAGGATCGCAAAAGCCGGGAAGTCTCTACCCGTAAAGAACAGCATTTCACGGTCAGTCTGGTGGGCTACACCAATGCCGGCAAGAGCACGATGTTCAACACGCTGACCGGAGCGGGAACATTTGTGGAAGACAAGCTTTTTGCCACGTTGGACACTAAAACGCGGCAATGGCGTTTGGCCAGCGCCCACAGCGGATTGTTGTCGGATACCGTGGGGTTTGTGCGTGATCTGCCCCACCATCTCGTGGCGTCATTCAAAGCAACTTTAGAGGAAGCCACCCACGCCGATCTGCTTCTGGTGGTTCTGGATGTGTCCCATCCCCATGCCATGCAGCAGTTGATCAGTGTGCAGAAAGTGCTGATGGACATTGGTTGCGGCAATCAACGCGCGCAGCTGCTTTTGAATAAAACCGATGCGGTTGCGTCGCCGGATGATCTGGCATTCTGGAAGCTTAAATTTCCCAGCGCGCTACCGGTCAGCGCTAAATCCGGCGAAGGCGTCGCCCGGCTTACCGAATTGGTCCTGGGCACGATGCTTGGCGAGTTGCTGCACGCCCGAATATCGGTGCCGCTTTCGGACAGCAAGGGCATAACATTTCTGGAAAAATTTGCCACCGTGCTGGCCCGCGATTATGAAACGGTTGCCAATCGGGCGGTGCTGGAAGTACACATCAGTTCGCGTATCATGCAACAGATGTATAATCATGCCCGCCATCCGGAAATCTTGTGGCAACAGCCGATTCACAACAATAACGGCGGCAGCCACGGCCCGGCACCGCTGCTGGTTTCGCAATTATTGCCCGCGGATTTTGGTGAACCTCGCGTAGCTAAGCCAGGCATGTAAAATGGCGCAGTGATTTTCAAAGGATCAGACGCAACCATGGCACGATGTTTTGTCATTCATCCCGCGGACAACGTGGCCACCATGCTGGATAACGCCGATAATGGCGCGCACGTGGAGATTCTTGGCGCGGGCGGCGGCGCTATGCTGACCGTTGGAGAGAACATGGAATTGGGGCATAAAGTCGCGGTTATGGATATTGCTTGTGGAGCGCCGGTAATAAAATATGGTGTGGCGATAGGAACGGCCGGCAAAAATATTTTCAAGGGAAGATGGGTGCATTTGCATAATTGTATAAGTCAATTTGATCAACGCTCTGGAACGCTGGACGTGCACACGGGGGCCGCCACGGACACACGTTATGAATAATACCTTACCGCAAACATGGCAGGGATACCTGCGGCCGGACGGTCGCAAGGGCGTGCGAAATATTGTACTGGTGATTTACACGGTGGAATGCGCCGGCCATGTGTCTCATGCCATTGCCAAAGATCAGGAGGATGTGCATGTTATCGGCTTTCCCGGGTGTTATGACAATCAGTATGCCGTGCGTTTAATGCTGGCCCTGGCCCGGCACCCGAATGTCGGCGCGGTATTAAGCGTGGGGCTGGGGTGCGAATATACACAACCGGAAAAAATTGCCCAGGTTGTGCGCGAAAGCGGGCGGCCGGCGGAGTGGTTTTATATTCAGGACGCCGGGGGTACGCGCGCAGGGATTGAAAAAGGCATCCAGATTGTTACCCGCCTGCGGCAGCATATACGCAGCACCGCCCAGCGCGTGCCCATGACGTTGGCGGATTTGAGCATTGGCTGCGAATGCGGCGGATCGGACGGAACCAGCGGATTGGCGGGTAATCCAGTAGTGGGCCGGTTTTTTGATCGACTGGTGGATGCCGGCGGAAAAGCAATTTTCGAAGAAATTGTGGAAATGATCGGACTCAAGGACATCATCTTATCCCGCGCCGCTTCAACGCAGGCCCGCGGGCAGCTTGATGAAGCTTATGAAAAAGCGGTCCGGTATTGCCAAAGCGTGCGGCAATATTCCGTATCACCCGGTAATTTCGCCGGGGGCTTAACCACCATTGAAGAAAAAAGCATGGGGGCATTCGCCAAAAGCGGTACGCGGAATATTCAAGGCGTGATAAAAGTTTCCCAAGAACCACCCGGGGCCGGCCTGTGGCTCATGGACAGCGTGCCTGATGTGCACTTTATGAGTTTTGGCTATACCAACCCCAATGATACCGAAGGCATCATGGATTTAATCAGCGCCGGCTGCCAGATCGTACTTTTTGTAACCGGTCGCGGCAGCGTGATCGGTTCACCCATTGCGCCACTTATCAAAATTACCGGCAACAGCCACACCTTTAAGCGCATGGCGGAGGATATGGATTTTGACGCCGGTGCCGTGCTGGATGGCCGCATGACCATGGACCAGGCGGCAGAGGCATTACAAAATTTGGTGATCAACATTGCAGGGGGCGCTTTAAGCAAACCGGAATCCCTCGGGCATCGGGAATATTTTGTCATGTACAAACATCAGGATACCCCACTTTTACAAATCGGTTGCCGGGCGTAAAGGCTCATACGTTGTTCTGGGGTTTAACCGGAATGAATGTCTTATGATAAAACGCGTGGAGAATCTCGGTATGCTGCGCAAAGCTTGGCTACCGCTTACGCTTGCAGCCACGCTCGCGCCGTGGGGCTTTCATGAGGGGCTTTAATCGGCTATTATTTAGGATATGGAGGACGTATGCCCGGGCGGCCAAGGCCGACAAGCGAGGGATGGCCCGAGTTTTTGGAGCAATAGGAAAAGTCTATGACGCAGGCAGATATCACAGTCGTTACCGAATCACAATTGCCGGTAATTGTTGAATTATATAATCAGGTATTCCGTCCGCCGGAAAGCGAGAATTATTTTCGTCGGCGATTTCAGGGGCGTTATAATGTTTTAGCCATGCTGGCCTCGCTGGATAACAGGCCGGTGGGATTCTGCGTAGGCTTTGAATTAAAGCCCTTAGTCTTTTACACGTGGCTATTGGGCGTGCATGGTGATTTTCGCCGAAAGAGCATCGGGCGTCAGTTGCTGGACTCGCAGTTGGAATGGGCCAAAAATCATAACTACGAATTTGCGCGCTTGGAAATTTTAAATCGCCACCGTGCCATGATGCATCTGACCGTACTGCTGGAATACGATATTGTCGGCACGCGCTGGGACTCTATGCACACCGACTTACTGATCCAATTTGAAAAGCCGCTGACCAATGATCTGCGCTAACCGCACGTTGTTGCCCATTGCTTCGGCCATGCTCCTGGCCACAACTTTGCGCTTACCAGCGGCCACAGTAGCGCTGCCACTGTCACACGCATACCAGCAGGTACTTAGTTCCATGCGAAGTCCCGCGGGCGGCGGCTTGCTGATCACCAGCGTGCAATTGCCGCACAATCTTACACGCCTGGGCGTGCAACCGGGAGATATTATTACACGCCTCGGTGGCACGCGTATGCGCGACTTAACAACACTAAAGGCCGTTCTGGCGGCGCACAGTAGATCCAAACAGCCCCTCTCCATGATTGTGGTTCGCGGCACGACGATTCAGCAATTTCTCGCTGATCTGCCCGCGCTTAAGACGCTGGCGAACATTGGCCTGGTCACGGTCCGCGCCGGCGCTGCGGCACCGCTCAACCCGCCCGCCACGCCCCGTAAGGAACTGAAACTTCAGTGGTCTCGGGTGCAGACTGTTGAACCCCATGGCCGGCAGGCCGTGGGACATGACATACGGATGTTGGTTTTTTATCACCAACTGGTGGTCGGCGCGATTCACCTCGAGATTTCCCATTTAGGCCCGTCATGGAAACTACTGTGGAATCAGGAATCTGTTTCCGGGGGACCTCTGCCCGCCATAGCTTGGCGAATTGACTTTCGCCCGGGCAATTATCAACACGCACCGGCACTTCGCATGATATCATTTACGCGCTGGTCAAAACAAGGCATTTTACGAGGCAGCCGTATCGGAAATAACATTGAAACGGTTTTTTTGCCGGCAAAGAATAAATTATCCGCCTCGCGCACCGTTCTGTCATCCGCCAGTGCCGCACCCTTACCCCTCTTGGCGTTGCTGGCTTCCGCCATGCCGCCGCAACGCGATCGGGTGCTGCCGATTACTGATTTAGCACAGGACACATTGGAAACGCGACTAGGATGCGTGATGACCAGCGGTCATCAGCAGCAGATTCATTTCGCCGGGGCCGACCAGCCGGTGCGGGTGATGCGCATTTTGTGGATGGATATCGTCCGCGACAAATTCTGGATTTCCCCACGCGGCGCTCTTTTGGGCATGCACTTTGGCCCGGGCTTTTCGGCTTATCGCGTGTCCGGCGCTTCTGTGGTGCGCCGTATCATTCCCAAAAGCCGGCTCATTGATATTCTGCCTGCCACAGTAAGTATCCGCCGAACTTCCGGAGAATAAATTCCTCATGCCGATGTTTACTTTGCTATCTGAACCGACCGCGTACCGTCCATGCACACAAAACATGCTGGAAGACGTGGAATTTCGCAACTATTGGCTGGGACATTTTGTCGAACATTTTGAACTCATGGCTACGCTGGCACTCCAGGTGTACGGTCCTTCCGCCGCCGCCAACATCGCCGCCGCCCGCCGGGATCTGGCGGCTGAAATGACCGCCCTGGCAGCGCAGCCGGATCGCTACGGCGAGTTGGATCTGCAAATGCTCGGCGTAGTGCGGCAGAACTGCCTTTCCCGCAACCACATCGCCGACCCTTTCCTTTTGACCAAACAACGGGAAAATACCGCCATGCTTGCGCTTTATCCGCGAGTGGTAGCGGAAATTGATGGATATACCGATGCGGCCCAGGCGCTGCGTGTACTGGTGGAAGGGGCTTTTGCCGGAAATATTTTTGATCTCGGAGCCACTGCCACCACGAAATTGTACGCCCATGAATCCCCGGATTTTTTTAAAGTTCGGGCGTCACTGGACGGAAAACGTCCCTGGCTTGTGGATCAACTCGACAGCTTTTCTCATCGCCTCGTGCACGGCCCTCCGTTTCACAAAGCTCTGATATTTGTGGACAACGCCGGAAGCGATTTTATTCTAGGAATGATGCCCCTGGCGCGATTTCTGGCCCAACGCGACACCCACGTGTGCATTCTGGCTAATGAATCGGCTTCGCTTAATGATATGACCATTTTGGAAACCCGGGAACTTTTACCGCGACTGGCACAACTTGATCCGATTCTCCAGACGCTTCTGAAAACCGGCAGAATTACCGCTGAAAGCTCCGGTGGCACTACCCCGCTGATTGATCTGCGGCATGTCTCCGATGCCTGTAATCATCAGGCCGCGGATGCTGATCTGCTGATTTTTGAAGGCATGGGCCGGGCGTTGGAAAGTAATTTCAACGCATCGTTCAAGGTTGACACGGTGAAACTGTGCATGATTAAGGAGGAAATTATCGCCCAGCGGCACCATGGAAAGGTTTTTGATGTCGTATTCCGATATGATCCAAGTTAAGGAGAATATAAAATGACCACAACGGTTGGCTTTATCGGCACTGGGCGCATGGGCACACCCATGATCCAGAATTTAATGACCGCAGGCTTTTCAGTGCGCGTATATAACCGCACCGCGTCCCGCATGGGTCAAGCCGTGGCAGCCGGTGCCGTGGCATGTTCAACCCCCGCCGAAACGGTGAGTGCCGATGGCATTGTGTTAACCATGCTGGCCGACGATGCGGCCGTGCGGACGACGATGCTGGGCGATGGGGGCATTTTGAAAAAACTCGGATCCAGAGGCATACATGTATCGATGAGTACCATCGCCCCGACCACAGCCCAGGATTTAGCAAAATTGCATTCGGAGCATGGATCAACCTATGTGGCCGCCCCGGTATTTGGGCGGCCCGATGCCGCTGCGGCGCGAAAGCTCTGGGTGTGTACCTCCGGAGACGCCGCCGCGAAAGCCCGTGTGCGACCGGTACTCGAAGCACTGGGGCAGGGCGTGGTCGATTTTGGTGATCGGGTGGAGTCAGCTAACGTACTGAAATTATGCGGCAACTTTATGGTGGCCGCCGCGACGGAAGCCATGGGCGAGGCGTTCACGTTACTTGAGAAAGCCGGAGTTAATAAACAAGCGGCACTGGAACTGCTTTGCGGCAGCCTGTTTGCCAGCCCCATTTACCGCAATTATGGCCAATCGATTGTAGACACCGCGCATGATCCCGCGAAGTTTATACTTCGCCTGGGATTGAAAGATATGCGGCTGGTACGAGACGCCGCCGACCACTTCGGCGTGCCGATGCCGGCGGCCGATCTGGTTTTTAATCGCCTGCAGGCGGGCGTCGCCAAAGGCCGGGGCGAGTTAGACTGGACTGGTTTGGCGCTTGGTTCCCGCGACGACGCGGGCTTGTAAATATCCCAGACGTTGGCGGGCGTCACAAGCCAACCTCTTTTCCCGCCGGGCAAAAATGCACCCTATCGCGTCCGCAAATGCACGACTCCAGATTCCAAGTTCCAGATTCCCCACGTCGGTTTATTCAAACCCGGCCATATTGTCCGGGCAGATTCACGGCACCTTTTCGCCCTAATGCGGCGGCGGCATGAATCGGAAAATAGGGATCTCGAAGGGCTTGCCGGGCCATGAACACAATATCCGCTTTTTCGCTGGAAATAATTTCGGCCGCCTGCTGCGCTTCAGTAATCAAGCCGACCGCCGCGGTTGCGATTCCGACTTCCCGACGAATTGTCTGGGCGAAGGGAACTTGGAACTCCGGCCCAACGGGGATGTGGGCCTTGGGCACCACCGCTCCGCTTGAACAATCAATTAAGTCCACTTCCGCGGCCTTAAGTTTTCGAGATAGCGCCACAGAATCTTCCAGTGTCCAACCCCCCTCCACCCAATCGACGCAGCTTAACCGCACGGCCAGCGGCAAACGCTGCGGCCACACTTTATGCACAGCCTCAATTGTTTCCATCAACATGCGGATACGGTTATCAAAGCTTCCGCCGTACGCGTCGGTGCGTTTATTAGTCAGCGGCGATAAAAATTCATTGATCAAATAGCCATGCGCACCGTGCAACTCTAACAGTTCATAACCCGCCTTCAGTGCGCGCATGGCCGCAGCGGCAAACGCCGCTTGAATGGCTTTAATTTCCGTAATGCCTAATTCATGCGGCATCGGAGAATGGTCGTCAAAAGGAATCGGCGACGGTGCCACAACGGTCCAGCCGCCCTCGGCCGGCAAAAGTGCTTTGCCAGGAACCGGCACGGAAAAGAGCCGCGCTGTAGAGGCCTTGCGCCCCGCGTGCGCCAGTTGAATGCCCGGCGTTCCGCCATAGGATTTAATAAAATCGGTAATCCGGGCCAGCGGTTCAATCTGTCCGTCATGCCATAGACCCGCGTCCTGCGGACTGATCCGCCCCTCCGGCGTTACCGCTGTGGCTTCCGCCACAATTAAGCCCCATCCCCCCACCGCACGAGATCCCAGATGGACAAGATGCCACGCCGTGGCACTGCCGTCCTGCGAAGAATACATGCACATGGGCGAAACACCCAGACGATTACGAATCGTGACGTCGCGTAATTTCAGTGAATCAAAAAGCTCAGGCATTACAATAACTCCAAAAACCCATCATAGCCCTCGCCGCGCACAACCCTGTCGGACACCGGCACGAGCCATCGGCAACAGCCCACGCAAGTATAGATGGCAATCTATCAGGAAATCAAGTCGCACGCGCTGTGACACGCCACAATGAGCAAGGGTCCATACGAACTCCCCACTGCAACGCGTAACCTGTAACTGTAACCCTCGCAAACCCCCGCCATCTCGCGACGCGCTTTAGGGGGCCAGATGCGGCTTAATGTCATGGCCATGGGTAAATTCGTAGTAGAGCCGGGCGTATTGGCCGTTGCGCTCCAGAAGGCTCTGGTGGTTGCCGTGTTCAACAATGCGTCCCTGATCCAGTACCAGCACCTGATGGGCACCAATGATGGTGCTCAGGCGATGCGCCACGATAAACGTGGTGCGGTTTTCCACCAGGCGTTCCAGAGCATTTTGAATCAGCAACTCGGTTTGCGTATCAATGGCGCTGGTGGCTTCATCAAGAATTAAAATTCGTGGATTGGCCAGAAACGCCCGGCAGAAGCAGACCAGTTGCCGCTGGCCCAGACTAAGTGCCCCCCCGCGTTCACCCACATCGGTCTGGAAACCATCTTTAAGCCGGGAGAGGATGTCGTAACAATCCAACTGCCGGGCGGCGTCATACACCTGCTGATCCGTCGCATCCGGTCGGGTGTAGCGGATGTTTTCCATGACGGTACCGGTGAAGAGAAAATTATTCTGAGAAACAATGCCGGTTTGTCGATGCAGACTTTCGCCCTGAATTTTGCGCAGATCATAGCCATCAATGAGAATTCGTCCCTGCTGGGGTTGATAGAATCGGCAGATCAGGCTGATTACCGTGGATTTACCGCAGCCGGTCTGCCCCACCAGCGCAATGGTTTGTCCCGCCTGGGCGTCAAAATGAACATCATGCAACACCGGCTTGGCAGGATCATAGCCGAAGGTTACGTGCTCAAAGCGCACAGCGCCGCGAATTTCCGGAAGCACCAGGGCATCGGGTACATCCGTGACCTGCGGCTTTTCCGCCAGCAGGTTCTGGACACGTTCGGCACACGCCATGGCCATCATCGTGTCATTGTAAAAATTGCCGAAGTTAATGACCGGTCCCATAAACCAGTCCCAGTAAACATACAATGCGACAAGTTCCCCGACTTTGAACCGCTGGTTTGCCGGGCCATCGGCAGTATGGAAAACCAGCCACGCGCCGAACAGGAGAATAATCACTTTCCCCAGAAATCCCACCACGCCCAGCAGGGGTTGATAAATGCCGTTGATATAGGCAGCTCGCATGTTATTGGCGGTGTTGGTGGTTTGCAGATCATTAAACACATCGAGATTCTGATTCTGCCGGTTAAAAGCGGTCACGACGCGCATTCCGGAAATATTTTCCGCCAGATTGGTGCTCACGCGCGTATAGCCTTCCCGCGTCATACGCCACGCGACACCCACCTTCCGGCGATAAAAGTTATTCATCAAATAAAGCACCGGCCCCAGCCACAATACCGCCAGCCCGATGCGCCAGTCCATCAGCATGATAATGGTCGCCGCAATGAGCATCATGGTAAGGTTGGAAAAAGCGGTATTGATCCCCCAGACAATAAAATTAGACATGGAATCAATATCGCTGGTGCCGCGCGTGAGAATGCGGCCAAAACGTGTTTTGTCATAAAAGCTCATGGACAGTTCCTGCAAATGCGCAAAAACCGCCCGACGAAGCGTCAAAATCACTTTCTGCCCGATCAACGTGGTGTAATAAATTCCGAAGCGCTGCAGCAGCAGCGCCACCGTCATGGTTAAAGCCCACGCGCCAATGGTGGAGGTAATATTCCAATACGCCAGTTCCCGCCTCCCCAGATGCGCCAGCGTTCCCGCGGCACCGACATTCACCCGACTTATCATATTGATAATAAACGATGTGAATATATTTGGATGTTTTCCGGGAATATCCGTGTCCACCAGTTGCTGCATATAGCGCGGCGTGATCATTTCCAGCAAATTCACCATCGTGCCCACCACGGTGGTAAGAATATAAGCATTGCGATAGGGCCGCATCCAGCCCAGCACGCCCCGGAGAACCTTTCGCTCAATAGGCTTGCGATCCGGCTCAAAATCCGGGTCGAGGGACGATAGGTCTTCGGATGAACCCGCCCGCTGTTGCGCTGCGGACTTGGGGGTATCCCTCCGGCGGCGTAAGAATGGCACTAGCGGCTTCATAGCGTTCCCTCCGCCGCGACACGCCGCGATGTCGATCCCAGCGGGGGCAGGACGCCCGGACCGCCGCCCAGCAACTGCACCTCGGCAATTTCCCGGTAATGCCCGTGTTGTCGCAATAGCGCATCATGCGTGCCGGCCTGCGTAATAGTTCCCTCTTCCAGCACCAGCACCAGATCAGCCGCTTTGACCGTACTTAAGCGGTGGGCGATAATAAAAACGGTGCGATGCTGCAACACCAGTTCCAAAGCGCGGCGAATGAGGTGTTCAGTCTCCGGATCCACGGCGGCCAGGGCGTCGTCAAGTATGAGAATGCGCGGATTGGCTACAATGGCCCGGGCGATGGCTAATCGCTGTTTCTGCCCGCCGGAAAGCGTCAGCCCGCGTTCGCCCAGCATGGTGTCATATTGTTTTGGCATGTCCATTATAAATTCATGGGCCTGCGCAATCCGCGCTGCCGCCTCCACCTGCTCCACGGAGGCCTTGGGATCACCATAGCGGATGTTGTTAATAACCGTATCCGAGAAAAGAAAGGTTTCCTGAAATACAAATCCCATCGCCTGCCGCACCGAGCGCAGGGAAACCGATCGAATATCATGACCATCAACAAAAATGGCCCCGGTTTGCGGGTCATAGAAGCGGGCCAGAAGCTGCATCATCGTGGTTTTGCCGGCCCCTGTAGGACCCACCAGCGCTATAACCGAACCCGGAGGCGCCTTAAAGGAGATGTTTTTTAAGACCGGCTTTTCCTGATGATAGCCAAAGCTGACGCCGGAAAATTCCACCGCGCCCGGCCCCCGCGGCAACGCCGGTAATGCCGCAGCTTCCGTGATACTGGGATACGCATAGAGAATTTCAAAAAATCTCCGGGCGGAAACCACGGCCATCTGATATTGGTTGGCGATCTGGTTAATTTGTTGCAAGCGTGAGAGGATCGCTCCCATCGCTACGCCAAATACCAGAATATCACCGGCGTGCAGTTTTCCGCTGACCGCCAGCATGGCACCCAGAAAAAACAGCAGCAAATTGGCTCCCGTGGCGATTCCCCGAATCACGGGAATAAAATTTGCCCACATGCCCACGGTGGTCATGACCTGTGAAAAATAGGTGTCGGCCGTCGCGTTGTATTTTCCGGTTTCCGTGGTTTCGGTAGCAAACGCCTTGACCACATTTACGCCCGCGACATTTTCGCTGTACACATTGACCAGTTGATCGCCCGTGGCCATCAGGTCCCGCTGCACCGGGCGCATTTTTTTTCCAAATCGCAGAATGTACCAGATCCAGAACGGCACCGGCAATAAGGACGCCAGACCCACCCACGGGTTGATCGTGGCGATTAAAATATTATAACCAATTGTGTAACCGACAATTTCCGCGATGGAAACCAGAGACAAGTTCACAAAAAACCGTACATTATGCAAATCCGACAAAGCCCGGTTGATCAATTGACCGCTGGAATGGGCGTCATGAAATGAAAAGCCCACCTGCTGGAGTTGATCGTACACCGCTGATCGCATATGAAACACCATATCCATGCTTAAGCGGGTGTTGGTAATGCTGCGAAAAAAATTGCATACGCTCGAAAGAATGATAAAAAACGCCAACATCCCCACCAGCATCAACGCCACATGCAGCGAACCATGACGAAAGGCATTCCAGTCCGGCTTTTGCGTGCCCCCAGCGATCTGCGTCCCCGCTGAACTTAATGTGGTGCCGACGGTGTTAATCACCACGCGCGTGAGGTCTACAGCCGATATTTCCAGAAAGACGCCCAGCCCCACCAGCAAACACGCCAGAACCGCCAGCCATTTTACCGGCCGCACGAATTGGAACATGTGCTTAATAAGCTCAAAATTACTGAAGTTATTCGGATCGCGCGCCGCCGTATTCGGTGGAAGCGATCCGGTAGCGGCGGATGAAAAGTCTGATCCGTTCCCGCCCCGCGCACGCTCCGCTAAAGGCGGCTGATCCGTTCGAGGCTGCCCTGAATTCGAAGATTGCTTGTCGCGTTGCATACGTGCCACGAATCCGCCGCAAAGCCAATGACCATGCGCAAAGCCGCCCCGTCATAGATGGCGGCCGGGAGGAGCGGTTTCCGCAAAAGCTGAACTTACTTCAAACCGCCCCGGCGTGCAAATATCCGATGCCACTCCATCGCGCTTATTTCCCGTTGCGACGGGAGGCCGCCCACTGCTGGCGGGTGACAATGGGCACATAGCCGATAGCCAGACGTTTGGGCGGCGTGACGAGTTGGGCCGGGTCAAGATCAACCAGCGAGCCTTGCGTCGGCGGCGGCAGGTACTGGCGGTTTTTTGTCCAATGGCGTTGCAACATTTCGGCGCGCTTCTGCATTTTGTCACGTTCGGCCTGACTAAGGTCGGCGTGCAGCAGCGCGGGCTGGTCTTCAAAACGATACCAGTAATAGGTTACCACGGAACCATCGCTTAAATGAGCGTAAAAGGGGCCGGCCGCGGGGCCGGGCTTTTTGTAGGAACTGTTAGGGCCGTCCGGCGTGGTGTAGGGCCTGGGCGGCCGCCTCCGCGATGGATAAAAATTCACGCCCTTAAGCCCAGTTGCATTGGGAACATCGGCCGCGTGTACCGCATGCCATTGAACCTGTTTTCCATGGTGCACAAGCCGGTAAAATCGCGGCAACAAGGCGCGGAAGCCATTGGGTCCGTCGTGCACCAACTGCCGGTTCCAAGTGAAGCCGTAGGACGCCGGGTCCAGAAGAAATGCTTTGGCGAAAAGCGTCCAAGGCAACCCGGCTCGCTGCGTCTTGGATGTGCTATTGGCATAGATCTTCCAAGTAGACCATAAATGGGGCGTAAACCGCTGCACAACGCCCTGCGACAAGGGGATCCTGCCGCTTACCGCAGGGCCGCCGTTAAACCATGCTTTTACGGGGTCCCAAAGCGCTTGACGACTGTAGCTGGTCAGGCGGTTGAGCAGGACTGCATTCCCCCGGCTATTGGCCGGGAACGACACTTGCCCAAGACGCGCGTAGGTGCCCGTACGGATCTTGCTTATAGCGGCCGGAAGATACTGTGTTTCCATCTGAAAGGCCTTATTGGCAATGGACCACCGCGAGTCAAGCAGTTTGCCAACGAGGCGCGCGTGCTTTACGGCGGGGCGGTTCCAGAAGTACGGCGTAAAAAAACAGACTGGACCCTTGAAGTTGCGCGTGTTAAGAAACAATGTCCAGCAGTGGTTGCCCATGGGAATGTTTTTGCCGTCAGTGGTTGCTTGCGGATCGGTAAGCGGCAGCGGCAGATAGCCGTACCCAAAGAGTTGTCGATTGACACCCGGTTTCAGGGTGAGACCATCAGGCGGAAAGAGCAACCAGGGACTAAGCTGGGCCACGGCGTAAGCCCCACGCGGGTGCTTCCAACTGCCTTTGCCATTGCCCGGTGCGTCCGCTATGAACTGAAAATTAAACGCCACACCCCCCAGGTGAAACTTCGGGGCCGCCGTGGGAAATCGGGTACCGCGCCACCAGCCAAGGCCCCCTTCAATGTCCGAATATAAATGTTGCGGGGGCTTGCCCCTGGACTGGGCCGCCATCCATGTGCCGAACAGCCCGGATTGAAATTGATTCCCCGGGTACCGCAGCAGGAGCGGCCAAGCCGCGGAATACATGGAGAAGCCGGCATCATACCTGTTAGGTACTCGCTTGACGGGCACAATCATGTAGCCATCGGCATGCACCCCTCCCAACTCTGCTGCGTGTGCCGTTAAGGTTAACGGCATAAGTGCCAGACTCGCGGCTAAAACGGCTAAACGTTTCATTGGATACGTTCCTCCACACAAATGCCTGCGTATTGTCCGGCCCAGGCGGAATCCGACAATCAATACCCGAAATCACTCGACGGCTTTTGGCCAACCAAGCTCGCTACGAGCCTCCCTTGATATAGAGTATACCCCCGCCCAAGCATCTGATGCCAGACATGTTACCCCTGGGAGCCTGTCCGAGTAATGGCCGGGATTGCGATTACTCGGACAGGCTCCTACTATTGATTTTCCGGCGTTTGTTGCCCACCTGTCGGCGGGGTATAATAAGCACTTGATCTAGCTCTTTGAAAGGGGGCGAAAGGTATCGACCGGACAGTAGTGTCGATGATGGCGTGCCGACCTGCCAAACAAGTCGTTAAACTGAGTGGCAAAAAATCAAATGCTGAGAACTTCAAGTTCCCAACAGCCGGGGGCGCAAGCCTTCGGTTGGCTGCCTAATTAAACAGGCAACCCGGTTCCCGCAGGAAGTCCGCGGCTTGCGACGAACCGACGACTAGCGGAATGCTCAAATGGCAACGTCTATCGGCCATTTGCTAAGCCCCAGGATGGGCTGGAATTTCCGGAAGTCAGACTGTCGGCGTCCGGCGATTTGAGATTAACATGCAGTCTACGCACGTAGAGGTTGTCGTCAACCTGCCACGGGACGAGGGTTCGACTCCCTCCGCCTCCACGTATCAAGCCGGGCCGGTCTTCCAACCGCCCGGCTTTTTTTTGCGCTGGTGATTTCAGTGGGTGAAATAAAGTGATGTCGCTACCTGTTCGGCGGTGGAGACCATCCGGGTCATGGCTTTGACTGAGGCGGGGTCATACAGGTTGTGCTGATAAATCCGCATAAAGTGCCGATACATGCGCTGCCGCAACAGCATGGCGATGGACGCCTGTTCCTGTCCAAATGGGATAACATGATGGCGCGTTACCGCACCCACGCGGATTATCACGACCGCATCGCCGCGCGGATTGTTTTTGTTTTTTATCAGTAGCGGCGGAGCCATGGTATGAGGCTTAAGGGAGAAGGCTGTTTTTTCAATCAGCGGATTGGACAACTCGCCGCGCCGCGTGTTGGGCCAGTGACCGCCATTATCCGCCGCGGGATCGGAGGAATTATTTTCCGCCAGAAGTGCGAAATTAGCGCCGTGGCGAATTTCACTTTCCAGCTTATTACAATAAGCCACAGCCTTGCGGCACGCCGTGGCGATTTGGGCTTTCGTGGCGTGGGCAATTGGTTGGGTATGCGTGGGATCATTTGGATCACGCGGCCACTGATTGATCACACGATACGTGATGGTAAAAAGATCCACGGAAGCATGTTGCGTGTACTTGGCGATATGAGCTTGGTAATAGTGCCAGAGTTGGCGCCGCGTGCTGATGAGCTTGGGGTACACCGTGCGATTAAGATACATGCCTATGATGGTCCGATTGCGAATGGCCTGAAGTTTTTGATGCAGAGAACTGCCCTGTTGCCTTAACGCGCGGTCGGCGAGTTGTTGGGACCCCATGTATTGGGCGACAATTTTGGCCTTTCGGGCCGCCACGACAGCCGCGACTTCCTTCATATCGTCTTTGTTCAAAAATCTTTTGGCCTTGGCCAGAAAAAGAATATCATCGATCTGCACATTGAGTTCGCGGGCAATGCTTTGCGCCGCCTGCTGTTGGAAGTACTCTTTGGTTTTGCTGATAGCGGCAGCATTTTTTAATTCTTTAGAAATCGGCCGCAGTACATCCTGGACAAATATGGGCTTGCTGTTGACCGTTCCCAGTAGCGCAGCCACCGCCAGGTTGGTTCCGGGCACCGGTGCCTCCGCCGCTTGAATATTAGCGAGCGGGACAGAAATCGCAGGCGGTCGGGGGGTGGGAGATTTTTGTACCAGTGCATTGCTGGGTTGCGGCAGCGGCGACGGGGTCTTGATCGAGACCTGACTGGATGCCGGATCAGGAGGCAACGCACCGGGACGAATAAATGCGGCCGCGGAAATGGTGGTGGGCCCCTGCGAACCGTTCTGCGTGCACCCGCTAATGGCCAGCGCCAAGGTGGCGACCGCGGTTGTAATCAAGCAGGAAAGAAAAGTCTTGGATCGCAGATAATCCGTCATATAAAATTCCTCGCTCGGCAATCATATTTCTCGTGCCGTCTTACTATTCTGTACAGTCCGGCGCACGGTATGGTGCCAAACTGTCAGGGTCCAGACATCCGTCGCGCGCAACGGGCGCTTTTCTGGTGAGAGTATTGAAACATAAACGGCGTTGAAAAGAAAATGTCCGGCACCGAAAATACACTTTTGCGGTTTAAATATTCTCGCCCGTGATTGGTATTGCGCAATCATGACGGGCTGCGGGGTTATTCGACTCCGGCCAGTGGAACTAATACCTTTACCAGATCCTTCATGGTGTATTGGCGGTCGAGAACCAGCGGCAACAAAACGCCGTGATTATGTGAGGAATCCAAAATCAACATATTTTTACCCAGGACTCCAAAGCCGCTTTCCTGCATCTGATGTCCACAGATAAACGCGTCCGCCCACCAGAGTTTGCTCAGGGCTGCAAGCGTCTGTTCGCTTTGCGAGCGGCCCCAGACCATCTTATACACCGAGCCATTTCGCTGGTAATCCGCGTCAGTGAGCGTGCGGCGCACAATGCCGGCGTCAAAGGACGGCAGATCCAGATCACTGGGAAGCGAATGGCTCAAAAATATGCCGCTGATGGTAATGCCCGCCAACGGCATGCTGTGCACAAATTCGCGAAATGCCGCCGACACCTCAGCCGCTTTACTGCCGTAAAAAACGCTAAATCCCCGATTAAACCGCTCCGTCAGGTCGTAGCCGTCTTTCATGATCGGAATCGCCTGAATCTGGGCTAGATCATGATTAGCTAAAAGAAAATGAACTCGCCCCGGAAACTGGAAAGCCCAGTCGATAGCATCAAGAAGCATTTGGATGCTGCCATCCTCCCCATCCGGCCCCAAGGCTCCGCCATGAATAATTTCCTGCAATATCACATGCCGTTCGGGAAAATGATCCAGCGCGGCAAAGGTCTTTATTTTTTCATAGTTCCGCCAATGGTTATGCAGATCGCCCGCAATGATCAGTTCACCGGATGCCGGGAAATGCAGCATGTGACCGTTACGCAAAATATCTTCACGATTCAGTGCCGCACCCTGGCGGAGATAATCAATGGTTTGACGTGCGGACATAGGTTCCTTAACTGGTTTTCATCGTCATACGTCGGCTTTAGCGGAGCCACGGGCACCGCTTAACATGCGTGCCATCAAGATTAAGCATCGGCCAAATCGGGTCCAATAATTCAATCAAAAATCAGGGATGGAAAATTCGCCAAACTCCTTCAAGTTACGGTATCCGCATCGGCTGCGGATGTCGTACCACCCGGATTGCTGTCCTGGGGGTCTGCCGTCTGGCTGTCGCGGGCGGCGGCATTGACACGCTGGAGGTAAACCGCAGAACTTACGCTTAAGACTAATTGCAGTCGGGCGTGGACTTCTTCCATGCTCGGCGGGCGGTCGGACGGACGATTTTCCACACATTCAAGAATCAGGCGGGATAACTGCGATGGTATCCGCGGATTAATTTCATGCGGTGGAATAAGCGTGCGCGAATCCACTCCGCTGGCACCGGCCTTCTTCTTGGGTATCACGGTTGGAACATGGCGATCGGTCACACACCAGTAAAGACTGGCACCGAAATTAAATATGTCGGTGGCCGGGGTCAGCGGCCCAAGGGCCACCTGTTCTGGCGCAATATAATCCGGGGTACCTTGAATCCGATTTTTTACCGTACCAATGGCACAACTCTGGCCAAAGTCAATAATTTTACAATCATTATTTTGATTGATCATGATGTTGTTGGGTTTAATATCGGCGTGAACGTAACCCATCTTGTGCATCGCGGAAAGTCCCTCCGCCACACGGCAGGATATTTCAATCAGGGATTTCAGGCTTGCGGGGCGTTCGGTATCCAGAGACACGCCATCGAAAAGGTCCATCAGCAGATGTAATTCTGTGGTGGAGAGAAATTTTCTGCGACGAATAAGGCGATGACTTTTTCGCAAAACCGGATGAGTAAAATGACTGCTGATGGCATATTCCTGTTCCGCCTGTTCGAGAAAGCGGTCATCTTCGGGGCTGCGCCTTAGAACTCGTTTAAGCGCATAGACTTGGCGCGTACGGGTTTCACAAACCGCATAGATCGTGCTCCTGGCTCCATAACCCAGACAGGATAGCACTTCAAAGTCAGGAATTTCGGGTAGAACTTCCATCACCCAGATCGAGCCTTATTACAGAGTTCCTTCTTGCCGGCCGGCCAACAACGTCAACGCTCCGCCGCAGCAGCGTTCGAAGCTGCCGGGCATAATGCCCCCCAAACATGCGGTATAGTATTCGCTTTCGTTGCTATTTGCCAGCCCGAAAAGGTATGAGCGGGAATGCAGTGGCTCAACGCCGAAGCAGATGATGAAACTCACGGCCAAAGGCGCGCTCACGCGCGGTTGCCTGTCCGCGAATTTCCCACTGAAGTTTGACGCAGGAATTTGGAATATTCAAACGCCGCTCCAAGGCTTTGATGAGAGACACTGTGGAGCGTATCTGACTGCTGGAATAACCCCTGCGATTGATATCTCCGATGATACAGACACCCACGGCATTGGCATAAGCAGAATAATGATGAGGTGTTAAATAAGGCCAGGAAAAATATGGTGCGGTAGATAATTGTTCCTGCCAGGCCAAGCCTCGTTGCACGTATCCGTCGGGGTTACCAAGGCCATTTCGGGCGTTATCCACCACAAAATGAAAATTAGCACCCTGCGTCATGTTCCCCGCATGTTGGGGCTTGATTGTTCCTCCTACATCTTTGCCCTCCGAGAGCTCGGTTGCATTACCGGACAGGCCCCCGGATTGATAGACGATGATATAGTTCCAGCGGCCATTACGCAATGGGCCGGCTGCGCGGATAACGGAATTCCAATTTTGGGTGCTATTGGAAAGGTTCATCATGTAAGGGCCGGCGCTGGTAATGGGCTGCCCTTCCAGCAGCAGCAGCAGCCCCGCCGTTAATGCCAGCGTAGCCACAAGCGAAGACAGGACGGTAAAGACCCGGCGATGATTCACCGCCGAGGGCACTTTGCGGGAAGAAGTTTTGGAATTTGAACCCATAATTTTATACAATCCGTCCTACATGGATTCTATCGGCCCATAATTCAGTAAAACTTGAAAAATACTACAAATTTTCTGATATAGAATAGATTACTGTTTATTGTCGAAAATGCAATCAAACGCCGATATAAATGCCGGCGGATGTATCAAGGCCATCGCGCGGGCGGTGGATGAGGGGTGTCGACACGGGTGCACAGGGCATTTTGTTGGCCTATAATACCTTGTGTTGACGGTATTCTTTGCCGGCAATAAAGTCGCAAGTATGCCGGCCTGACGTCGAGTGGGCTGGAAAAGCCCGTTTTCACCCCGCCGCCGCTGGGCTAATCGCCAGGACGTACCTGGCAACCTGCGAACCAGGTTTTGCTTTTTTTTTGGAGATCGATGCTTATGAACACGGAACATTTAATCAAACGATCTCGGTGGGTGAGTTTCATGGCTGCCTTGGCAGGCGTGGCTTGTCTGGTGGGAGGTCTGGTGGTGCTGGTGGCCGCATCGCAAGGCATTAAAACCGCCGCCGATACGCCGCAGGCCATAGCCGCGATGACGCCCGGATTTTTGCTGCTGGGGATCGGTGTTTTAATTGTGTCGCTGGCCATTCTAAGTTATGTGGCTATGAGCCTAAAGATACAATCCATGAGCGACGATCATTGGCAATATGAGCAACTGCGCGGTGCCATGGAAACGCAGCGCCAACTGCTTGAGAGCATCCGGGATAGTGCCGGACTGTCTGATTCCGCCAAGCAAATTGCATATCGCCACAAAGACCGCGAAGCGCTGCGGCACGCCATTCGGGAGGATATTGATAAAAACGATTACGACGGAGCCTATTGGCTGGCTGCGGAAATGGAACGGCGCTTCGGCAACCGGCAGGAAGCGGCGCAATTCCGTGACATGGTGGAAACCGCTCGCAAGGCATTTATTGAACGCGAAGTGCGCGAAGCCCTGGAACATTTTGACCAGTTGCTCAAGAAGTTTGACTGGGCCACGGCGGCACGGGAAATGGAACAACTCACGCGAACCTTCGCGGGCCATGCGGATGTGGTGCGTTTGCCGGAACGCATTCAGGCCGCTAAAGAAAATCATAAACGCACCTTGCTTAAAGAATGGAAAGATGCCGTCACCAAGGAAGATGTGGACCGCAGCGTGGAACTGCTCAAGCAGCTTGATCAATACCTGACCCCGGGCGAAGGCGAAGGGTTTAAAGAAATTGCCCGGGACGTGTTCAAGAAGCAGTTGCAGCAACTTGGCGTGCAATTCGCCCTGCAATGCAATGACAAGAATTGGGGCGAAGCTATCCGCATTGGGCAGCAGATCACGGATCAATTCCCCAATACCCGTATAGCCGCCGAAGTGCGGGAAGTTATGCCGTCGCTACGCGAAAAATTAAATCAGCCGGTAGGCGCGATTTAACGCCTGCGTTATGTTGATCGTATGAAAACGCTTTTTCTTGGCTCCGGGGCTTTTGGCCTGCCTACGCTCAAAGCCCTGATCCAAACGGGTCATGAAGTGGCAATGGTGGTCACACAACCGGATAAACCTGCGGGGCGGGGTCGCCACTGCACCCCTACGCCGATCGCCGCGTATGCGGCCGAGGTGGGGCTGTCGGTGTTGAAGACGGCCAACGTCAATAACCCCCAAGTACTTGCGGGGTTGCGTGCGGTTGCTCCGGATATTTTGGTGGTAATCGCGTTTGGCCAGAAAATCGCCGATGCTGTCCTGAATATGGCCCCCCATGGCGGGGTGAATCTTCACGCGTCACTGCTGCCGGCCTTTCGTGGAGCGGCACCCATTCAGCGGGCCATTCTTTCCGGCGAACATACCACCGGCATATCGGTAATTCGCGTAACAAATGTAATGGATGGCGGTGAAATCCTCGGACAGATTCCCACTGTGATAGGTGATAGCGAAACCGCGGGGGAACTGCATGATCGCTTGGCTGAATTGGGCGCGCCGCTGATGCAGGAGGTTCTCCGGCAGATCGAAGCCCAATGTGTCCGCGCCGCTATTCAGGATACCACACGTATTTCTCCAGCGCCAAAATTATCCAAAGACATGGCGCATGTGGACTTTAGTCAATCCGCGCGTCAGGTTTCCTGCCGCATCCGCGGACTTTCTCCCTGGCCGGGCTGCCTGGCGGATTTGCTCACACCTGACGGCGATGTTCGCGCGAAAGTATCGTTACTTAAATGCCGGGAAGGGGCCACCGGTCAACTGTCTGGAAAACCCGGGGAGGTGCTGCCCGGATTATTTATCGCCTGCGGAACCGGCACGATTGAACTATTAACCTTGCAACCGGTTGGCAAACGCCCCATGGATATGCGATCATTGGCTAATGGCTACGGTATTAAGGCTGGCTGGCGTCTGCAAAGCCGGCCGCCGCCGCCGGAAGGAGCTTCATAATGGATAAAAAACGGACAACACCGCCCGTGCGGAAAGATACGCTGGATGCCCTGAAAAATTTGGACAATTCCGAACCCCAGTTGCCAGCCAGTGCCGACGACCCGCGCAGCGCAACGGGCTTTGTGGCTATGCTGGCGCAGGGCCATACGCAACCGGACGTTTTTTCCCCACTGGGTTCCATATTGGAAGCGGATACGAAAGCCTCCCGCGGCAACGTCCCGCCGCCCCGCCCTCAACCTACGGCACTACCAAAATCACGAAATCATTTGACCGCGGAAATACCTGAAGCGAAAATCATTGAACCCTTGGCTAACCAGAAAGCCAGTGTGGCGGCTGCACCAGCCGCGCCACGTCCCAAAGCCGCTCAGTCGCATGAGTGGTATCGCTTAGCTGTGCCGCTGATGCTGGTCATGGGAAGCCTGCTGGTGTTGCTCGGGTTTTGGGCGGTCGCCTCTTTGGCCGGTATGCCTAACGCACTGATTCCGCATGACCACTATGGCAGCCGCTACCATGCCGCGATTTCACTGGCCTGGAAAATGCTGATCGCCCTGCCGATCGGCGCTATGCTCGACGCAATGGCCATCTATATGCTTATTTACGTGCGAAAACACCACAGAAAATAACCCCTAACCCGCCGACGCCGCTACGTCACGGTTCGAAACGCAGTGCTGCGACGGAAAAGCGGCACTTCGGCACGCCAAGCGCAGAGCCAATCCTGCCGATGGAAAAACACATTGTACATTCAAACGACATGCCGCTTCCAACGCAACGCCGCCGCATTGACCCAATGTCGTTAAACAAAGGTGTCAGGTACCGTTAATTCAGCAAATTCGCATTATTGATGCGGATGCCGGGGCGGCACTGGGTCGTAGCCACCTTTTACAAAGGGATGGCAGCGCAGCAGCCGCTTGAGCGCCAAGATACTACCGCGCCATGGTCCGTGCTCCTTGACCGCTTGAAGGGCATACACGCTGCACGTAGGCTCATAGCGGCAGTGTCCGCCTAAAAAGGGGGACAACGTGACCTGATAAGCACGAATCAGCACCAGCAACGCATTTTCAAAGATCCGTGAAGCCGTTGTTCGTCGCGCCGGCTGCAGTGAGGATGAATCAGGTACGGCGGGAGTATCCGCTTCCGGCGAAGCTTGTGGCTCAGATGGATGTATCGGGTCTTGCATGTTTATCCCATATGGGTCAGATTGAATCAACGGGGAACACCATTTCGGTATAGGTTGTCTGAAACCCGAATTTCTCAAATAGCGCTTTGGCGGCGGTGTTTTTCTCGGCTGCCATCAGGCGCAATTGATTGACCCCCTTGTCATGTGCCCATTGTCGGGAATATTGAATCAAGGCATTGGCAATGCCGTGGCGGCGGGCATCAGGGCGCACCGCCAAGTCATGGATAAATGCATAATGGGTAAATTGATAAATTGGTATTTCCTGATTAATCGCGGCAGCCAGTCCGCCAAGGACTTCCGTCGAGGCTTCGGCGTGTTGCCTTTTGCGCCGCGCGATAATAAACAGCCAATCCGGATTGGCGCGATTGGTGGTAATCCATCGCATATATCGCTCTTGAATATCCGGTCTCAACGCCCAGCGCAAGGGCCAATATTGCTCGTGTTGCCGCTCTACCAGCAGAAACAACTCCACCAGTGCGGCAATATCCGATTCCGGCACCGGTACAATTTCCAAATCTGAGTAGTGTTGATCCATGATATCGCACTGCCAAGTATACAGTTATTATGACATTCTATCCGTGAAGCGGCCCGATTGGCTAAACGGTCAGATAGGTTCGCCAGCTTTTCCGCAACTTCAGTTATTATAGGGTTGATGCGATCAATCCTGATGGCGGGCGATCCGCCTTGGCGCTGGCCCAGTCTTTATTGGGTTTACTGCCCATGCGGAAATATAATTCACCGCCAGTGAGAATATCGGCATTGGTAAACCAGGCGCGGGTTAATTCGCGGCCATTGAGTTTGGCGCTTTGTATGTACATATTATCATGCGAATTATTTTCCGCGATGATGGTAAAGGTGGTTCCTTTGGCGGGGTTATGAATCTTGGCGCGGTGAATGAGCGGACTGCCGATGATGTAAACACCGGTAACCGCATTAACCGGATAAAAGCCCAATGCCCCTAAGGCAAAGCACGTGGAAATTTGGCCGCAATCATCATTGCCGGGAATTCCATTTGGGGTGTTGTTGTAAAGGCCCAGCACTTTGCGAATCCAATATTGCGTTTTCCATGCCGCACCGGCAAAGGGGTAGAGATACGGAATGTGGTTGCTGGGTTCATTGCCCTGGGCGTCCTGCCCTACCATGCCGCTGATGTCCGGCTGTGAATTCAGCACCATGGACGGGGCGGTGAACAGACCGTCCAGTTTGGCGATAAAGGCCTGGTCACCACCAAACAGGTCAGTAAGCCCCTGCACGTCCTGCATGACATTAAACGTGGCCTGCCAGGCGTCGGATTCGGTGTAGTCGGCGTGATATTGCCGGTCTGCAACAAACGGCGTGCGCCAGGAGCCATCTTCAAGCTTGCCGCGCATGAAACCTGTTTGCGGATCAAAAAGATTTTTATAGTTCTGCCCCAGCTTATAAAACATTTTGGCGTCTGCATGTTTGCCCAGTAACTCCGCCATCGCCCCCACGCACCAATAGTCATACGCAAAATCCAGTGTGCGAGAAACACTTTGTGCCCCGGGGGCGGATGCCACATAGCCCAAGGTCCGGAATTGATGCTGCAACGCCTTGTTGTTATTCGCTGTGGCCCCCACCAGTGC
>DAHVEJ010000150.1 GCA_027313145.1 Phycisphaerales bacterium
GGATGCGGCAATACCCAGGGTCAACGTGGCCACTCCGGTGGGCTTTGCGACTAATTTAAAATGGATCGCCCACCAGGGGTTTTTGCAATACCAGGTCCACTGGGCAAAGTTCCAATCTTTACCGGGAGTACTTTTTCCAATGGTATAGTTCACATCATCGGGAAAATCTTTGGGATACCAGCGGAAATTGCCCCAGTGGCGGATGTTTTTTCCGTGCCGGAAGTGCCGCGTGGATCGGTCCGCTGTGCCAATTTCCCACAGCAGGGTTCCTTTCATGCGGCGTTTCCAGACCAGCGTGCCCAGGGCCTCGGTTCTTCCGGCGGAAACCGTTACCGCATGCTTTTGGAAGCTGACAAAATGATTCGCGCCCGTGGCGTAGAGCGTATAACTTCCCGGACGAATTTTATGAATCATAAAGTGGCCCAGGCGATTGGTTTTTGTCCAGAATTCGTAGCCGTTCGCCTGCATGGCCCAGGGTTTTCCTGGCGCCGCCAGCACCACCCATGCGCCGGCTATCGGCCGGTTGTGCGGTGTTTGAATAACGCCTGAAATGGATCCGCGGGCCAGCGGATAATCCGCATTGTGTATCCATTTATATGGCCACTGCGCCGCCTCCGTGATCTGTCGGTGTTTGGCATTGGCATACATGGCTCGCATGGACTTACCATGATTTACATACACCAGAAATGGGCCATAAAACTTAGACCATTTGCGTCCCTTTTTTACATGTACCGGTCCGGCACCATAATGCGTTGATTGAAATAACGCGATCAGCACATTGGGCATATAAACGGTTGAATTTTGGCGCAGCGGCCCGCCGTTGAGATACTCGTTTGACGCAAAAATCATCCACAAGCCTAAGCCGTGGCCGGTCACGCCATGCAGGTAATGATGAGCTTCAAAGATGCAATTATCGTATTTGGTGTAAATGTGCCCGTTTCGCAGCAGGTAGGTCACATTCATTAATTTTTTCACAACATCCATTTCTGGCATCAGGCCCATGCGAGCGTGGTTAATTATTGCGTGAGTAAATTGGCGACTATTTCGAATGACAAACCGGCATTGCGCAAATCCTGCCGCCGGGGCTGAATCCCCATGTGAAACCTGTGCCCAAGCGTAAAATGCGCTCTGCCCGGCGGGCAACATGTAATGAAGTTTAATCTGGAAGGGGAACCAGAAGTGGGGGCGCACAGTAACCGCGACTTCCGCGGCTCCGGGCAAGGCCGCCGGCGCGATTCGCACGGTATCGTGCCGATGAAATAAGGCAAAATGGCTTTTTTTTGTCCGCTGATTCAAACGCGATGCTGGAATAAAGTCGGGGCCGCCATTGGCGTCAAAATACATGCTCTGGGCTAAGCGGATTTTTCGGCCGGCCCGCAGAAGAAATATTCCATCCGACTCGCCGCCGGGTAAAGCGATAGATACTTCCAGTAAGCCATTACTTAAAATAATGTGGTGGGGTGTTCGAACGGCCGTTGCCGCCGCCAACGCGCTACCGGGGCGCACGCAATAAGCTGCTAAAAGAACAGCGGATAAAATAATTACATTGAATCGCATCATGGAAGCAACTCCAATTTTCGGCACGCCAAAGAAACTATACTTTTCTTTGGTGCGATGGCAAATACCGATCTTATCGCCCCGGTGTTCCGCCGGTTCCATGAATACTTGCGCAGCACTGGACCGACAGCCTGTTGCCGTTCCGGACTTCACGCGAAGTTGTGCTACGACTGGTAGACGGTAGACGCCGTATGGCCGATGATAGCTTGTAATTTTATAGAAACGTGTTAAAGTCATGGCGTGCGAGATCGGGATGGATATGAATTCATGCCCGGCAACTCCGCGGCGTTGAGAATTAGAGCTTTATTTCGGCCAATTATTCTGGCCTGTTTGGTGTAAGTGATTGGTTTCGTTTTTTTAGGAAGGTGCGTTATATGATTCTCCCATACAACTGGAAAGAGAAGCTCAAGCCATCAAATCTTCGGAACACCATCAATGAAAACTCTGCTGTGATGAGCATTATCGCGGCTGTGGTGGCTATTGTGGCAATCGCCTTTATTGTCCGGACGATGTTCCACAGCACCAGTTACGGCCCCACAACAGCCTATTACTATGACACCTCGGATGGCAGCGTTCAGGTTCTGCCACGATCCAAATATCCGCCGCTAATCGGCAAGACAGGTAAACCGACACTGGTTTGGGCGGAATACTATTCCTGCTCATCCTGCTCAGACAAGACGCTGGCCTATTTGGAAAAATACTCGGCTCAGGCTAAAAAAGCGATGGAGCAACTTCAGGCCCAACAGAGCAATCCGAAGACCAAGGGCGAGCCGCCCAATTTTGCCATGATGCAAATGGCCATGCAAGGAGGCGGAATTCTGGTACGCAGCCCCAAGAAAGGCTCCAAGTGGTATCCGTTGGAATCTCCGCAGGGAATGCAGATCGCCACGCCGCCAGCCTGTTCCACTGGTCAACTCAAAGCCTGCAACCCCAGCTAGGGCTGCCCGTTGGCTTGTTCGACGAATATATTTGCCTGCCGAGAATACTACTCCTCGGCAGGCAATTTCTTTTAAGGCGATGAAATCACTTAATGATAACGTCAATGCCAATGTTCGTGCCCGGCGACATGCCGCATGCCGATGCGGATTTAATGGACTATCGGCGGAGATAAACTGACAATGGAATTTGCTCCAATTCAAGAGGTGCTCGCGGCGTTAAAACGCGGTGAGATGATCGTTCTAGTGGACGATGAAGATCGTGAAAACGAAGGTGATTTAGTCTGTGCGGCGCAGTTTATCACACCGGCGATTGTGAATTTTATGCTTAAAGAAGCACGGGGCGTTTTGTGCGTTGCCATGACTCCCGAGGACTGCCGACGATTGGCTTTGTACCCGCAGGCCGCTTATAACACCGCGCCGTTAGGCACCGCATTTACCGTATCCGTTGATGCTCATCCGCGACTGGGAATTACAACCGGTGTTTCAGCGGCGGAACGCGCACTAACCATCCAGACGCTGATTAATCCCAACTGCGGTCCCGAAGATCTCTGCCGTCCGGGACACATTAACCCTTTGACCGCCAGACCCGGCGGCGTGCTGGAGCGGGCGGGGCAAACGGAAGGGTCGGTGGATCTGGCAAAAATGGCCGGACTGTATCCAGCGGGCGTGATCATTGAAATTATGTCGGAAGACGGCACCATGGCCCGGCTGCCGGAGTTGGAGAAATTCTGCCGCAAACACGGTCTGCTGATGTGCAGCAATGCGGATATTATTCAATACCGTCTGCAGCGCGATGCGCTGGTAAAACGCATTGAGTCAACGGAACTAAAGACCGCCTTCGGCACGTTTGATCTGCATGTGTATGAAACACTCAATGACCCGCTGTTGCACCTGGCTATTACCACTGGAGGGGTGGGCGCAATCGATCCGGCTACGGGCAAATCGGTTATTCAAACTGATCCGGTTCTGGTACGCGTGCATTCCGAACATCTCCTGGGCGATGTTTTTGCGGCAACTTTTACCGAAAGTGGCAGCGAACTGCAGAATTCTCTACGGATTATTCAACAGGCCGGCAAGGGAGCGGTCGTGTATCTGCGGCAGGAGTCGCGTGGCCTGGCGCTTTTGGCCCGATTACGCGAAATGCGCAAATCTGAAATGCCCGCCAACTCCGCCGAAACTTCCGGTGTAATGGGACGGCGCGATTTTGGAATGGGGGCGCAAATCCTGCGTGACTTGGGTCTGCGGGAATTAATCATTTTGACCAATCGGCCCAAAAAACTCCATGGCCTTGAGGGGTTTGACCTTACTGTGATTGAACAGCGGCCTATCAAGCCCCAATAACTCACTGCGGCTCATTCGGCAGGGGAGTATGAATATGCGTTACCTGATTGCCGATGAGAATGGCATTGGACACACGACCGGATAGCACGGCCTTGGCATCATTTTGAATGTTGGGGGCATACGCCGGATCGCGACTTATTTTTTTGAGCATCCATATGACTGTCGGATCTTTTCTGACCGGCCATAATTGGTAAATACATTGCCGTAATGCCGCGGCATGGGGGTCTTCTACGGTTGGCAACAACCGCTCTTTAATCTGCCAGGCGGTACCGTTGTCTGCATCGCTGTAAGCTGCGGCAATTCCGGCCACGTTAGCCGCCGCACCAGGGTTTACCGCCCCGAGTACGGATGTTACAGCCGCAACGTGTTGGGCCTGCGCTCCTCCGGTAAACGGAAATTCTCGAATCGCCGCGATACCCCAATGCTCTGTGCCACCCAATGTGGGAGAAGCTAATTTATTTTGCGGTGCCAGGGTAAAGTGAAATTTCTCAGTTCGCACGGTAACAACATATTGATTACTGGCGGTATCCGATGGCGGAACAATCTTTACTTCACTGCCCCAGTTCTTACCAAATAGTCCCGTGAGATAGTGGTTCATATCTTCCATGGTCTGCCAAACTCGCCCGGGGTGATTTTTATGTTGTTGCCGAACGGGCCATGAAATCAGCTTAAACGCCTCCTGATCGGTTTTGGTTCGCCCCTGCGCGACCAATTTCATATAACGGCGCACCAGGGCACTGCGGCTGGTGGGATATTTTAGAATCGGACTGACCGGTGGGGTTTGAAATAGCCAGAAACCCAGAGCAATAACAATCACCGCCACGATGATCAGCCCCATAACTTTTACGCCGCCGGAAGAAGAGTCAGACATGGCCTAAAACCCTCGTAAACAGCAAATACAAAAACCGCCTGATAAATAGTGTAACGTATAGAGGCCGGAAAATAAAAACAAGATCAGCACAGGATTAACGCAAACCGCGCCGGATGTGCCCCTATTTGCCTCTACACCTTCATCCGTAAAAGTCTCACGCGCCAGCGGTACGCGACCAAAAGCGCTGCGACGGGCGGGGGATTGATCGAGTGTCGCAATTTCCCGCAGACTAAGTGTTATTTCGAATCAGCCAGGAAATAGCATCACGCGCCGGCCAAAGAGCCTTCCCTTGGCACTGGAAAGCATCCGCGACAGCCGCTATCTTTTATCACATGAGTAAAGACCCCGTAATTCGTGTATTGGTTGTGGATGATGAAATTGACCACGCGGATGCCTTAAGTGAAGCCGTTGCCCGCATCGGTTATGGCGTAAAACAGGCACATAACCTCGTCGATGCCAAGCGCTATTTTGTCGAAGGGGAATTCGACCTTGTCATTACCGATTTGCGCATGGATGATCGATTGGATGGTTTTGAGCTGCTGCAATTTGTTCACAAAACGCGTCCGGAAACACAGGTCATTGTTGTCACTGCGCATGGAGATGTCTCCACCGCCGTTCAAGCCATGCGTAACGGCGCTTATGATTTTATTGAAAAGCCGCTGGATCTGGATCTTATCCGTGCCCAGATCCGACGCGCTGCGGAAAAAGTCGTCATGGCGCGGCAGAATGAAAATTTTAAATTGGCTCTCGATGAGCGGTACGGCATGGAAGGCATCATCGGCAACTCACCGGCCATGCAGCGGGCCCTGCAACTGGTGCGGCAAATCGGACCGACGGATATTAACGTCCTGGTGCTGGGGGAATCGGGCACGGGCAAAGAACTTATTGCCCGCGCCTTGCACCAGAATTCCCGTCGGCGGGCCGGGCGGTTTGTAGCGCTGAACTGTGCCGGCCTTAACGACAGCACCCTGGAAGATGAATTGTTTGGGCACGTTCGCGGAGCCTTTACCGACGCCCGGTCGGATCGTCTGGGGCGGTTTGAATACGCGGACGGCGGCACCTTATTCATGGATGAAATTGGTGATATGCCCCTGACCATGCAGGCCAAGCTGCTGCGGGTATTGCAGGACCGACAGGTGGTTCGTCTGGGAACCAACGATCCCATACATGTGGATGTCCGATTCATTGCCGCCACAAATAAAGATTTGGAAGAGGCCGTTCGCAAGCACGAATTCAGGGATGATTTATATTTTCGTATCAAAGGTGCGACGATTATCCTGCCGCCCTTGCGGCACCGGCGGGAAGATATTCCCCTGCTGATCAACCATATGATTAAGAAAAGTTCGCAGCGTCTGAATAAGGCTGTTGACGGCATGGATAATCAAGCGCGTGATATTCTTATTTCTTATAATTGGCCCGGAAACATCCGACAATTGGAAAATGTTATTGAAAACATGATTGCACTGGCGGCTGGTCCACGCCTGACCAGCGAAGATATTCCGCCGGAAATTCTTGGACATTATTCAGTGGAAACCGTCTCTTCAACGGCGTTAGCACCCATTGCCCTCGGTGGAGCGGGCAGCACCGGCACCGCCATCACCAGCCTCGCAGGTGTAAGTCTGGCGGAACTGGAAAAAGAGGCCATCCAGAAAACATTGGAAATGGTGGGCGGAAATCGCGAGCACGCGGCAAAATTGCTGGGTATCGGCGAGCGCACGCTCTATCGCAAAATAAAAGAATATGGCGTTGAGGAATAAAACGTCGTCACGTTGCCGGGTTTAACCCGCCGAAGCGGCGCTCGCGGCGGGCATAATCCGCCAGTGCGCGATCAAACTCGGCGGCGGTGAAATCAGGCCAGCAGACGTCCGTGACAAATAATTCCGCGTAACTGATTTGCCATAGCAAATAATTGCTTACGCGCATTTCCCCCGCGGTGCGAATCAATAAGTCCGGATCGGGCATGCCCGCCGTATACAGATGATCCGCAATGGTTTGTTCATTGATGGTGCCAATATCAAGCGTGCCGGCGCGCACTTTCGATGCTATCGCCCGTACCGCGTCCGCAATTTCGGCGCGCGAACCATAATTGACCGCCAGACACAATGTCATGCCCGTATTATGATCCAAAGCGGCGATGGTCTGGTCTAATTCTTCCAGCACATCCGGCGGCAGTCCGTCCCGTCGGCCGATTTGGCGGAATCGGATGTTATTCCTCAGCATCACCGGCCGTTCACTGATGAGGTATTCTATATAGAGCCGCATGAGGGTGTTTACCTCATCCACCGGGCGGCTCCAGTTTTCAATGGAAAAGCTGTAGAGCGTAAGTTGTTTCAGGCCCAGGCGTGCCGCGTGTTCGACAATTTCTCGCGCTGCAATGGCTCCCGCGCGGTGGCCTTCGGTGCGCGGTTTTCCCCGCCGCCTGGCCCAGCGGCCATTGCCATCCATAATCACCGCAACGTGCCGCGGCATTTGTGGATCAGCTCGCTTTTGCGATTCTTTATCTGAAGATGAATTGCTCATCACGCCCCGCCTATTATCCATTGCGCCAAAACAGTTTTATATTATATCGCGCTAATTACCGCGCCGGACATATCAACGTTTGATGCCGGGCCGGCCCGACACTGACAATTCGGATTGGCACGTTGACATAGTGGGCGATGGTATCGAGATAGTTCCGGGCATTCGTCGGCAGATCGGCCAGTGCTCGGACATCATCAAGCGTTTCATGCCAACCGGCCAATTCCTTATAAACCGGTTCGGCCTTTTCCAGTTCATACGCATCGGCGGGAAATTCAGTGGTGGTCTGCCCGTTGATTTTGTAACTTGTGCAGACGCGCAGCGTATCAAATGTCGAAAGTACGTCCAGCAGCATAATGCACAGACCTGTCACGCCGCAGACGCGTGCCGCATATCGCAACGCCACAAGGTCCAAAAAGCCGCAACGCCGGGGCCGCCCCGTCGTCGTACCGAATTCATGCCCGCGCTCCCGGATGCGCTGGCCAATGGCATTATCCTGCTCGGTTGGGAAGGGGCCGGAACCCACGCGGCTGCAATATGCCTTAACAACACCCAATACCGTTTGTACCGCCTGGGCCGGCACGCCAGTGCCTGCCGATAGCCCGGTACCGCAATTGCTGCTGGTTACAAATGGAAAGGTGCCATGATCCAGATCTAACAGCACGGCGTTGGCACCTTCAAAGAGCATCCGCTTGTTATCGTCCATAGCCCGGTGCAAAAGCGCCGACGTGTGACACACATAAGGCTGCAACAATTGCCCATAGCCGCGATATTGTTCAAACATCGACTCCCAGTCGAAAGCAGCCGCGCCATAAACGCCTTTCAGCAGCAGATTTTTTTCCGCCGTCACACGCTGCAATTTCTCGCCTAACCGCGTTTCATCCAGTAAATCCGCCATACGGATTGCCATGGAGCGTCCGGCTTTATCAGCATAGCAGGGCCCGATGCCGCGAGCGGTCGTACCAATTTTGTTGTCTCCCAGCCGCTGTTCTGAAAGCTGATCCTGTAATTTATGGTAGGGCATCACCACATGCGCCTGACTGCTGATGCGCAGATTATTTTCCACCGCAATTCCCTGGCTGACCAATTGATCCATTTCCTGCAAAAGCTGCACCGGATCAATAACTACGCCATTGGCTAACACGGACGTACATTGCGGATGCAATATGCCGCTGGGAATTAAATGAAAGGCATATTTTTTATCGCCCACTTTCACCGAATGTCCGGCATTGCTGCCGCCATTCCAGCGAATGGCAAAATCAAATTGTGGGGTCAAAAGATCCACAATTTTTCCTTTGCCCTCATCACCCCACTGCAGGCCGACGATGGAAGTATTGCCAGGTAAATCCGGTAAGGCCAATTCAGGCTCCATGCAATGCCTTTATCAAAACAAACGTCCGTGCCATAACATCTTTTCTCACGGCCTCGATGCCGCTACTGCCCGCCACGGGGAGCGAACCCGCACGACTAAAAGCGCTCAATGGGATTCTAAGTCCTGCAACACAAAAATGCCACACGTGAAGAAAAGACAACGTGAAGAAAATACAACGCGTCGCCATTATCAAACAGTTTATAAGCCGGGAGATAAAAGCCGGAGATGTAAATGCGGTAGTGGCGGGTGGGGTACAATTAAAAGCGGCGGAGGTCCGGCGGAATTTGGACCCATGGGCACAGAAGTTACAAGCATTGCAAATTTACTCTGGTTTTTGGGTAGGCGGCGTTGGAGGCGATAATATTTCCGATAGGGCGTCTACACCGGCTGATCAACTGCGGCCTGTATCCGGCGCACACTTACCGCTTTTATGCCTTTCGGGCCGGGCTGACATTCATATTCAACCGTATCTCCATCTGCAAGCGAGCGATAGCCTTCGGCAATGATGTCCGACTGGTGAACAAAGATGTCCTGGTTCTCCGGCCCTACGATAAAGCCGAAGCCTTTGCGATCATTGAACCATTTGATTTTGCCTACTACGGTTGCCATAGTCGTAACCCCCGGCGAAACCATTCGCCATGCATAAAAGCGAAACAACAAGCGACAAAGACCAAATAAATTACGCAAACGGCTACAAATCCTATATGGATTTGCGCCAGACCGACAAATTATGTTGTGTTGTCATCAATTTGTCAAGAAATCGAGGACATAAAAAAATCAGAACCAGGCGAATTCTCGCGTGGGTGGACGTTTTGATCGAACCGGCGTAAAATTTCAGGGCTATGGCGTAATTTTGATGCGCCGGCTTTATTAAACGGGTTGTTTTGGTTTAGATCACCGAAGGAAAAATACAATGGCGGAAATCAGCGCAAAAGATGTCATGGAACTGCGGGCACGGACAAATGCCGGCATGATGGATGCGAAAAAGGCTCTTGTTGAGGCCAAGGGCGATATGGAAGCGGCGGGGGAGTTACTGCGTAAATGGGGGGCCGGCCGCGCGGAAAGCAAAACTTCCAATGAGATGAAAGAGGGCTTGGTTGGCGGAAAAATCAGCGAGGACGGCAAATTGGGCGTCATGGTGCGTCTGGGCTGCCAGACTGATTTTGTCGCGCGCAATGAAGCCTTCCAGAAATTGCTGCATGACCTGGTGGAATTGGCGTTTGCGCATGACGTTTCCACGCCCGCGCAGCTCAACGCGATCAAATATCCGGATGGCTCCGGGCGAACGGTGGAAGCTGTCATCAAAGAGTTGGTTGGCGGCTCAATCAAAGAGAATATGGCTGTCACCGGTTTGGCACGCTATAAATCCACTAACGGCCTGGTCGGTAAATATGTGCATCACAATGCCAAAGTCGGGGCGCTGGTACAGGTGGATGGCAGCTCTGATGACGCCGTTCGCTTGCTTATCGGCGAGATCGCCATGCATGTCACCGCGGGAATGCCTTTTGTGCCCTTGGCGGTGAACCGCCAGGGAGTAGATGCGGCCGTGGTGCAGCGTGAAAAGGAACTGGCCGCCGAAAGCATCAAGGGCAAGCCGGCCAATATTGTTGAGAAAATTGTCACCGGGAAGTTGGATAAATTTTTCGCGGATAATGTTCTGCTGGAGCAGCCATTCGTGAAAGACGAAAACAAACGCATTAGCGACTTGGTGGCGGAAACGAGCAAGGCCGTGGCCGCTCCGCTAAGCGTGATCGCATTCGCCCGCTTTAAAGTTGGCGAAGTTTGATAGTTTAATCTGGTTTGGCTGGAGTTTTACATGACCCAACCGCGCTACCGCCGCGTTCTGTTAAAAATTTCCGGCGAAGGCCTGTGCCACGAGGGTGGTTTTGGCTTTGATATGGCGGAGCTTACCGCCATTGCGCGGCAAATTGCCGAAGTAGCCCAACTGGGCGTTCAGGTGGCCGTGGTAATCGGTGGCGGAAATTTCATCCGTGGCGAAGCGCTGTCCAAATCCGGTGAAATTCAGCGTTCCACCGCCGATTATATGGGCATGCTGGCTACAGTAATAAACGCCATGGCTTTGCAGGAAGTACTCGAGCACCTGGGGCGACCCACGCGGGTGGCTAGCGCCCTGAATGTCATTCAGGTTGCCGAACCGTTTATCCGTAGAAAAGTCCTGCGCCATCTGGAAAAAGGCCGTGTGGTCGTCCTGGCGGCGGGCGTTGGTAATCCTTTTTTTACCA